>NZ_JBSFMM010000077.1:0-47167 GCF_053599555.1 Streptomyces sp. NPDC000941 | reverse complement strand
TGGCGTTGACTTTTGGCACGCTGTTGAGTTCTCAAGGAACGGACGCTTCCTTCGAAACCGTTTCACCGGTTTCTCCGGGCGCTTCCCTTCGGTGTTTCCAACCTTACCAGATCCGCTTTCCGGTCCGTTTCCGGTCCGAATTTCATTTCTGATGGCCGTTGGAGTGGCCTTTGCCTTTCGGCTGTTCCCGACTTTATCAGAATTCTCTGAGCCGGATTCCCACCCGCCTTCCGGGTCATCCTTCACACGCTGAGTGCTCGGGGTTCCCGTTGTGGCGGAGCCGTAAACGTACTGGAGCGGGGCTCCCGGATGCAAATCGGGGAGCCCCGCTCGTGAGTCGGCGCAGTGCGGGTGCTGAGGCTGCGTCAGACCTCGACGACGATGGGGAGGATCATCGGGCGCCGGCGGTAGCTGTCGGACACCCACTTGCCCACCGAGCGGCGCATCAGCTGCTGCAGCTGATGCGGCTCGACGACGCCGTCGGAGGCGGACCTGGCCAGGGCTTCCTCGATCTTCGGGATGACCGCGGAGAAGGCGGAGTCCTCGATGCCGGAACCCCTCGCCTGGATATGCGGGCCGCCCACGATCTTGCCGGTCGTGCTGTCGACGACCACGAAGACCGAGATGA
This sequence comes from Streptomyces sp. NPDC000941, assembly GCF_053599555.1. Classification (NCBI taxonomy): domain Bacteria; kingdom Bacillati; phylum Actinomycetota; class Actinomycetes; order Kitasatosporales; family Streptomycetaceae; genus Streptomyces; species Streptomyces sp. NPDC000941. The sequence continues at coordinate 46,539 of NZ_JBSFMM010000077.1, read as the reverse complement.
TGCCCTCCTCACCAAGGATGCGGCGGTCCTTGAGCGAGGACTCCGTGACGTCCCCGACCGAGAGGCCGTCGACGTACACATAACCCGCCTGCACCTTGCCGACGATCTTCGCGACGCCGTCGACCAGGTCGACCACCACCCCGTCCTCGGCGATGACGCAGCGGTTCTTGGGTACGCCGGTCAGGGCGCCCAGTTCCGCGTTGGCGCGCAAGTGGCGCCATTCGCCGTGCACCGGCATCAGGTTCCGGGGCTTGCAGATGTTGTAGAAGTAGAGCAGTTCCCCGGCCGAGGCATGCCCGGAGACATGAACCTTGGCATTGCCCTTGTGGATCACGTTCGCGCCCCAGCGGCTCAGACCGTTGATCACGCGGTAGACCGCGTTCTCGTTGCCCGGGATGAGCGAGGACGCCAGGATCACCGTGTCGCCCGGGACGATGCGGATCTGGTGATCGCGGTTGGCCATCCTGGACAGCGCGGCCATCGGCTCGCCCTGGGAGCCGGTGCAGACGAGGACGATCTCGTCGTCCGGCAGATCGTCGAGCGTCTTCACATCGACGACGAGCCCGGCCGGTACCCGTAGATAGCCCAGGTCGCGCGCGATGCCCATGTTGCGGACCATCGAGCGGCCGACGAAGGCGACCCGGCGCCCGTACTCATGGGCCGCGTCGAGGATCTGCTGGATGCGGTGGACATGGCTGGCGAAGCTCGCCACGATGATCCGCCGCTGTGCGTCGGCGAAGACCTGACGCAGCACGCCGGAGATATCGCGCTCGGGCGGGACGAAGCCGGGGACTTCGGCGTTCGTGGAGTCGGAGAGCAGAAGGTCGATGCCTTCCTCGCCGAGCTTCGCGAACGCGGGCAGGTCCGTGAGGCGGCCGTCGAGCGGCAGCTGGTCCATCTTGAAGTCGCCGGTGTGCACGGCCATGCCGGCCGGGGTGCGGATGGCGACCGCGAGGGCGTCCGGGATGGAGTGGTTCACCGCCACGAACTCGCAGTCGAAGGGGCCGATCCGCTCGCGCTGGCCCTCCTCCACCTCGAGCGTGTACGGGCGGATGCGGTGCTCCTGAAGCTTCGCCTCGATCAGGGCGAGGGTCAGCTTGGAGCCGATCAGCGGGATGTCCGACTTCTCGCGGAGCAGGAACGGGACGCCGCCGATGTGGTCCTCGTGGCCGTGCGTGAGCACGATGCCGTCGATGTCGTCGAGCCGGTCCCGGATGCACGTGAAGTCCGGCAGGATCAGGTCGACTCCGGGCTGCTCCTCCTCGGGGAAGAGCACTCCGCAGTCGACGATCAGCAGCCGACCGCCGTATTCGAAGACCGTCATGTTGCGGCCGATCTCGCCGAGCCCGCCGAGCGGGGTGACGCGGAGTCCCCCCTCGGGGAGCTTCGGCGGAGGGCCGAGTTCAGGATGCGGATGGCTCAAAAGACTCTCCTCACCACGCGCGCCACGTGCCCCCCTGGGGCACATGGCGCGCGTGACATTCGTGCACTTGCTTGATGTGTCTGTATGAACTTGTGAAGTACGAAGTTGCGAAAATCGCCACTAGTTACAGCTGTACCCCGCCAGCGGCCAGATCGCGCTTGAGCTGCCCCGTTTCCTCGGCGCTGAGCTCGACCAGCGGCAGGCGCAGCGGCCCGGCCGGCAGTCCCTGAAGGGTGAGCGCGGCCTTCGTCGTGATGACGCCCTGGGTGCGGAACATCCCGGTGAAGACCGGGAGGAGCGTCTGGTGGATCTCGGTTGCCTTCGCGACATCGCCCGAGAGGTGGGCTTCGAGCAGCGCGCGCAGCTCGGGCGTGACGAGATGGCCGACCACCGAGACGAATCCGACGGCACCGACGGAAAGCAGCGGCAGGTTCAGCATGTCATCGCCGGAGTACCAGGCCAGGCGCGAGCGGGCGATGGCCCAGCTGGCGCGGCCGAGGTCGCCCTTGGCGTCCTTGTTGGCAACGATGCGTGGGTGCTCGGCGAGCCGGACGATGGTCTCGGTGCTGATCGGTACGCCGCTGCGGCCGGGGATGTCATAGAGCATGACCGGCAGCTCGGTGGCATCGGCGATGGCGGTGAAGTGCCGGAAGAGGCCTTCCTGTGGGGGCTTGCTGTAGTACGGCGTGACGGCCAGCAGACCGTGGGCGCCCGCCTGCTCGGCAGCCCGGGCGAGCTCGAGGCTGTGCCGGGTGTCGTTGGTGCTCGCTCCGGCCACGACATGGGCACGGTCACCGACCGCCTCCACCACGGCCCGTACAAGCTGAGCTTTCTCCGCATCGCTGGTGGTCGGGGACTCTCCGGTGGTGCCGTTGACCACCAGACCGTCATTGCCGGCGTCGACCAGATGGGCGGCGAGTCGCTGAGCGCCGTCGAGGTCGAGCGCGCCATCAACGGTGAATGGCGTGACCATGGCGGTCAGCATGCGCCCGAAAGGGGTCTGCGATGTGGATGTCGGTGCCATGGGTCCCACGCTACTCGTAGCACGCCTCGCGGTGCTCCCTCGGGGCAGCGACCGGGACGGCGGTCATGGGACCCGGCACTGCCTGCTCGGGGGTTCAGACAGTGCCGGATCCGTTTGTTCAGCCTAGATGAACTTCACGAAACGCCGCAATACGGACACCGCTCGCGCATGACCCGTCCGAGGAGTGACCAGGGGAGTGTCCGAGGACCGCCATGCGCCGCGGTGCGGGCGGCGCTACGGGGCTACGCGCCCGTTGGCGTTGAAGGCGGCGTGGGTGAGCGGCATCAGCTCGGCCCATATCGCCTCCATCTTCTCGCCGACCATCTCGATCTCCCGTTGCGGGAAGGACGGCACGGCGGCCTGCTCGTGCTGGGTGCGCAGACCGAGGAAGTGCATCAGCGACCGCGCGTTGCACGTCGCGTACATGGAGGAGAACAGGCCGACGGGCAGGACGGAGCGGGCCACCTCCCGGGCGACACCCGCGGCCAGCATCTCCTGGTACGCCTCGTACGCGTGGCGGTAGGCGTCCTCCATCACGCGGCCGGTCAGCTCGTGCTGCGCCGCTGTGCCCTCCACGAACTCGTACTTGCCCGGGCGGCCCTGCTGGATCAGCTTGCGGGACTCCCCGGGGACGTAGAAGACCGGCTGGAGCTCGCGGTAGCGGCCGGACTCCTCGTTGTACGACCAGCCCACGCGGTGCCGCATGAACTCCCGGAAGACGAAGATCGGGGCGTTGATGAAGAAGGTCATCGAGTTGTGCTCGAAGGGGCTGCCGTGCCGGTCCCGCATCAGGAAGTTGATCAGCCCCTTGGAGCGCTCGGGGTCCTTGGTGAGCTCCTCGAGGGACTGCTCGCCGGCGGTGGACACCCGGGCGGCCCACAGCACATCGGAGTCGGCCGCGCTGTGCTTGACCAGCTCGACGGTCACATCGCTGCGGAAGCCGGCCTTCTCGCTCTCGGTGGGGATATCGGTCACCAGCGGGTCCTTCCATGGTTCATCGCTCAGGGCGCGCCCAGCTTACGGGGCGGCTCCGACATCCCCTCCGACCGGTCGTAACGCTGAAAATGCCGAAGGAAGTCGTTGAAAAAGGGCACCTCGTCCCTCGTTCACGCGTCCTACCTACTGAAGTACCCACGTTCGAGGTTCCAAGGAGAGCCCCCGTATGTCCCGCCGGCGCGAGCCCGTCCCCTTCGCCTTCATCGCCGAGGCCGACCAATTCCGCAGCAATGTCACCCCGCCGCCCCGGCCCCGCGCCACCCCGTCGCAGATAGCGGGCCGCACGCTCATCACCCTGACGATCATCGCCGGGTTCGTGGGCTCGCTGATGTTCGGGTTGCCCGCGCTCGAGAGCGGGCCGCGGACCACTCACCAGGTACAACAGTCGGAGGCGTCGGACGGCCGTTGAGCCCCTGGGATAGCCTCAGCCAGCACAGGCCCATCCGGACGTGTGTGTGAGTGAGGACCTTCCGTGCCCCTGCCTTTCCTGACAGCGGACCGCGCCCTTGACGAAGACGGACCGGCGGCCGGAGACGCCTCCTTGCCGTACGAGGACCCGAGCCGCCGGCGCCGACCCTACCGGCCGGGTCCCTGGAGGATCGGCGGAGGCGCGCTTCTGTTGCTGCTCGCTTCGTATGTGCTCTTCTCCGCGATGATCATCGCCCTCGCGGGATCGGTGCCCGCCGCCGGCATCTGTGTCGGGGGCGCCGCGGTGGTGATCCTGTGCGCCGTCCGGCTGGTGCGTGCGGGGGTGTGGATCGACGAGAAGGGGCTGCGGCTGACGGGCCTGTTCTCCGCCACGACGGTGCGCTGGTCTCAGATCACGGCGATACGCACCACCCAGCAGCCGGTGCGGTGGCTGGGGCTGCCGCGCAGTGTCCAGGGGCAGGCGGTGCTCATCGAGCTGACGGAGGGCGGGGCCCCGCGGGTGGCCTTCACCGATCACGGCGCCGACTTCCTCGGCCGCCCCGAAGCCTTCGTCATGGCGGCCGACGCGATCGAGAGCCGGGCGGCCCGTTACCGCTGAGGCCGCCCCGAACCGTCTGACGATCCCGCCGCCGTCTGAACGATCCCGGCTGATCCCGGGCTCCCGGAGCCCGGGATCAGCCTTGGGCCCAAGATCAGCTCTGGGCCCGAGGTCAGCTCTGGGCCCGTACCGGTCGGCCGTCGTGCAGGGCGATGGCGCGCTGCATCGCCTTACGGGCGCGCACCGTGTCACGCGCGTCGTGGTAGGCGACGGCCAGTCGGAACCAGGAGCGCCAGTCGTCCGGCGACTCCTCCGTCTCGGCCCGCCGTTTGGCGAAGACCGCGTCCGCGGAGTCCCGGTCGATCCGTCCGCCGGGCGTCCGCACCAGCTCGTCGACCGGGAGGCCGCCCTCGGCCTCCAGCTCGCGGGCCAGTCGGTTCGCGCTGCTCGCGAATACGGTCGTCTTCCACAGGAACCACGCGCCGATGAACGGCAGCACCAGCACGGCCACGCCGAAGGCCACCGTCAGCGGCATGCCCTGCTCGATGAGCAGCACGCCCCGGCTGCCGACCAGGACGAAGTACACGACCAGGACGGCCGCGAGGACGAAATACGTGATCTTTGCGCGCACCGCTGTGCCTCAGTCCAGATCGAGGAAGTGTTCCAGGCCGAGGGTCAGGCCGGGAGCGGACACCACACGCCGGACGCCCAGCAGCACGCCGGGCATGAAGCTGCTGTGGTGGGTCGAGTCGTGCCGGATGGTCAAGGTCTCGCCCTCCCCGCCCAGCAGGACCTCCTGGTGGGCGAGGAGCCCGCGCAGCCGTACCGAGTGCACCCGCACCCCGTCCACATCGGCGCCGCGCGCCCCCTCCAGCGCCGTGCTCGTGGCGTCGGGCTGCGGTGCGCACCCCGCCTGCTCCCGGGCCGCCGCGATGAGCTGCGCGGTGCGGGCCGCGGTGCCCGAGGGGGCGTCCACCTTGTTCGGGTGGTGCAGCTCGATGACCTCGACCGACTCGAAGAAGCGGGCCGCCTGTCGGGCGAACTGCATGGTCAGCACGGCGCCGATGGAGAAGTTCGGCGCGATGAGCACACCGGTGCCCGGCGCGGCGTCGAGCCATCCCCGCAGCCGCGCCAGGCGCTCGTCCGTCCAGCCGGTGGTGCCCACCACGCCGTGAATGCCGTGGCGGACGCTGAATTCGAGGTTGCCCATCACCGAGTCGGGGTCGGTCAGCTCGACCACGACCTCGGCGCCCGCCTCGACCATGGTCTCCAGCTTGTCGCCCCGGCCGAGCGCGGCGACCAGCTCCATGTCCTCGGCGGCTTCGACGGCCCGTACGGCCTCGGAACCGATCCTGCCCTTGGCACCGAGAACGGCCACGCGGAGCTTGCTCATCGTTCGAATCCCTTGTGTCGTCCGCCGGTGTACGGCGGTCTTGCGCGGTCTCGCCAGGCGCCAGGCGCTAGGCGACGGCCTCATGCAGGCGCGATGCCTGCTTGTCCTTCAGCGGGCCGATGACGGACAGCGAAGGACGCTGTCCCAGTACATCGCGGGCCACCTCACGCACCTCGTCCGGGGTGACGGCCGCCATCCGCGCGAGCATGTCGTCCACCGACATCTGGTCGCCCCAGCACAGCTCGCTCTTGCCGATGCGGTTCATCAGCGCGCCCGTGTCCTCCAGGCCGAGCACCGTGGAGCCCCGCAGCTGGCCCACCGCGCGCCGCAGCTCCTCATCGGTCAGCCCGTGCTGCGCGACATGGTCGAGCTCGTCACGGCAGATCTTGAGGACGTCCGCCGCCTGGCTCGGGCGGCAGCCCGCGTAGACGCCGAACAGGCCGCAGTCGGCGAAGCCCGAGGTGTACGAGTAGACGCTGTAGGCGAGCCCGCGCTTCTCCCGCACCTCCTGGAACAGCCGGGAGCTCATACCGCCGCCGAGCGCCGTGTTGAGCACGCCGAGCGCCCAGCGCCGGTCGTCGGTGCGCGCGATGCCCGGCATGCCGAGGACGACATGCGCCTGCTCGGTCTTGCGGCCCTGCACCTCGACTCGCCCGGCCGCCCGGATGGTGCGGGTGCCGTCGCGCGGGGCGACGGGGACCGCGTCCGTACGGGACAGGGCGCCCGCCTTGTCGAACGCCTTGCGCACCTGCCGGACGACCGCGGCGTGGTCCACATTGCCCGCGGCGGCGACCACCAGATGGGTGGGGTCGTAGTGCTTCTTGTAGAAGCGGGCGATCTGGTCGCGGCCGAGGCCGTTGACCGTGTCGACGGTGCCGAGGACGGGGCGGCCGAGGGGGGTGTCACCGAGCATGGTGTGCGCGAACAGGTCGTGCACACAGTCGCCCGGGTCGTCCTCGGTCATCGCGATCTCTTCCAGGACGACGCCGCGCTCGGCCTCCACGTCCGCGGCGTCGATCAGCGAGCCGGTCAGCATGTCGCAGACGACGTCGATGGCCAGCGGCAGATCGGCGTCGAGCACCCGCGCGTAGTAGCACGTGTACTCCTTCGCCGTGAAGGCGTTCATCTCGCCGCCGACCGCGTCGATGGCGGAGGAGATGTCGAGCGCGCTGCGCCGCTGGGTGCCCTTGAAGAGCAGATGCTCCAGGTAGTGGGTGGCGCCGTTCAGCACGGGGGTCTCGTCCCGGGAGCCGACGTGCGCCCAGATCCCGAAGGTGGCCGAGCGCACGGACGGCAGGGTCTCGGTGACGATGCGCAGACCCCCGGGAAGGGTGGTCCTGCGGACCGTCCCGATGCCGTTCTCGCCCTGGAGAAGCGTTTGGGTACGGGCGACGGCCCGCCCCTCCGAGGAGGGGCGGGCCGTCGCCGCATGGGCACGGGACGTCACTTGGCGTCCGCGTCGGAGCCGCTGTCGGCGGCGTCCTTCGACTCGTCCTTCGACGCGTCCGAACCCTCTTCGCCCTCGATGACCGGGTGCAGCGAGAGCTTGCCCCGCTGGTCGATCTCGGCGATCTCGACCTGGACCTTGGAGCCGACCGCGAGGACGTCCTCCACGTTCTCCACGCGCTTGCCGCCGGCGAGCTTGCGGATCTGCGAGATGTGCAGCAGGCCGTCCTTGCCCGGGAGCAGGGAGACGAAGGCACCGAAGGTGGTGGTCTTCACGACCGTGCCCAGGTAGCGCTCGCCGACCTCGGGCATCGTCGGGTTGGCGATGGCGTTGATGGTGGCGCGGGCGGCCTCGGCGGCCGGGCCGTCGGCGGCACCGATGTAGATGGTGCCGTCGTCCTCGATGGTGATGTCGGCGCCGGTGTCCTCCTGGATCTGGTTGATCATCTTGCCCTTGGGGCCGATGACCTCACCGATCTTGTCCACCGGGATCTTGACGGTGATGATCCGCGGCGCGTTCGGCGACATCTCGTCCGGGACGTCGATGGCCTCGTTCATCACGTCGAGGATGTGCAGCCGGGCGTCACGGGCCTGCTTGAGGGCCGCGGCCAGCACGGACGCCGGGATGCCGTCCAGCTTGGTGTCCAGCTGGAGGGCGGTCACGAACGTCTTGGTGCCGGCGACCTTGAAGTCCATGTCGCCGAAGGCATCCTCCGCACCGAGGATGTCGGTGAGGGTGACGTAGTGGGTCTCGCCGTCGATCTCCTGGGAGATCAGGCCCATGGCGATACCGGCGACCGGGGCCCTCAGCGGCACACCGGCGTTCAGCAGCGACATGGTCGAGGCGCAGACCGACCCCATAGAGGTCGAGCCGTTGGAGCTGAGCGCCTCGGAGACCTGGCGGATGGCGTACGGGAAGTCCTCGCGGGACGGCAGCACCGGCAGCAGCGCCCGCTCGGCCAGCGCGCCGTGGCCGATCTCGCGGCGCTTCGGGGAGCCGACGCGGCCGGTCTCACCGGTGGAGTACGGCGGGAAGTTGTAGTTGTGCATGTAGCGCTTGCGGGTCTCGGGCGCCAGCGTGTCCAGCTGCTGCTCCATGCGGAGCATGTTCAGCGTGGTGACACCCAGGATCTGGGTCTCGCCGCGCTCGAACAGCGCCGAGCCGTGAACCCGCGGGATCGCCTCGACCTCGGCGGCCAGCGTACGGATGTCCGTGACGCCGCGGCCGTCGATGCGCTTCTTCTCCTTGATCACGCGCTCGCGGACCAGGGTCTTGGTCAGCGACCGGTACGCGGCGGAGATCTCCTTCTCGCGCCCCTCGAACTGCGGCAGCAGCTTCTCGGCGGCCAGGCCCTTGACGCGGTCCAGCTCGGTCTCGCGCTCCTGCTTGCCCGCGATGGTCAGCGCCTGGGCGAGCTCGTCGCGGACGGCGGCGGTGAGCGCCTCCAGGACGTCGTCCTGGTAGTCGAGGAAGATCGGGAACTCGCCGGTGGGCTTGGCAGCCTTGGCGGCGAGGTCCGACTGGGCCTTGCAGAGCACCTTGATGAAGGGCTTCGCGGCCTCGAGGCCCGCGGCCACGACCTCCTCGGTCGGCGCCTCGGCGCCGTCCTTGACCAGCTGGATGGTCTTCGTGGTGGCCTCGGCCTCGACCATCATGATCGCGACGTCGCCGTCCTCCAGGACGCGGCCGGCCACGACCATGTCGAAGACGGCGTCCTCGAGCTCGGAGTGGGTCGGGAAGGCCACCCACTGGCCCTTGATCAGGGCGACCCGGGTGCCGCCGATCGGCCCGGAGAAGGGCAGGCCGGCCAGCTGCGTGGAGCAGGAGGCAGCATTGATCGCGACCACGTCGTAGAGGTGGTCGGGGTTGAGCGCCATGATCGTCTCGACGATCTGGATCTCGTTGCGCAGGCCCTTCTTGAAGGACGGGCGCAGCGGGCGGTCGATCAGGCGGCAGGTGAGGATCGCGTCCTCGGACGGGCGGCCCTCACGACGGAAGAACGAACCGGGGATGCGCCCGGCGGCGTACATCCGCTCCTCGACATCGACCGTGAGCGGGAAGAAGTCCAGCTGGTCCTTGGGGTTCTTGGATGCGGTGGTGGCCGACAGCACCATGGTGTCGTCGTCCAGGTAGGCCACGGCGGAGCCGGCGGCCTGACGGGCCAGGCGGCCCGTCTCGAAACGGATGGTGCGGGTGCCGAAGGCGCCATTGTCGATGACGGCCTCGGCGTAGTGGGTCTCGTTCTCCACCAGGAAAATCTCCTCTTCTGCGTCCCTCGTCCGTGTGACGGAGGAACGGTGGTGGAGCAGCGCCCCTGGCCTTGGTCCGGCGGCCGGGCCGGTCTTCGATCGAAGCCACCGGAATTGCCAGTTCCGGGAGCCACTACCGAGGACCGGCTCCTGTGGCGCCGGTGCCGCGGGGAATGAGGCGCTCCTCCTCGTTCGTTATGACGTTGTTGGGACCAGACTACAAAGCTTCGCCCGTCCTCACGACGGCTGTGGATATCGACGAGGACGGTGCGTGCGCTGCGCGGGCGTCGGCAGGTCCCGGGGCGCGGCGCCCCGCGCGGGTGTTACGGCTCGTACAGCAGCCGATCCGCGGCACGTACGGCAAGCCGATCTGCGGCACGTACGGCAAAGGGAGCGGCCCCCCTGTTCCGGGAACCGCTCCCTACCACGGCGTCTTACTTGGCGCCCGCCGCACCGCGGCGGATGCCCAGGCGCTCGACCAGCGCACGGAAGCGCGTGATGTCCTTCTTCGCCAGGTACTGCAGCAGACGGCGGCGCTGGCCGACCAGGAGCAGCAGACCACGGCGGGAGTGGTGGTCGTGCTTGTGGGTCTTGAGGTGCTCGGTCAGGTCGGAGATGCGGCGCGACAGCAGCGCGACCTGGACCTCGGGGGAACCGGTGTCGCCCTCCTTGGTGGCGAAGTCGGCCATGATCTGCTTCTTCGTAGCGGCGTCGAGCGACACGCGGTACTCCTTCAGGGTTCTTCTGTTCAGCCGCCGAGTGCCCCTGGTCTTGGTCTCAGGGGAGCTTCCGTAACTCGGGAGGCGGGGTCCGCTGGGCGCTGTCTCCAGAGTGCTCATACGAGAGCTCCGGGGGCGCGTACACAAACGGCCGTCACACAGCGTACCAGCCGACGGCCATCCGTTTACCCGTCGGCCTCAGCTGAAGGCTTCGCCCACGGCCCCGCTCCTGCCCCACCCCTGCTTCAGCTGGTCAGGCCCCTGTCCTAGCTGGTCAGGCTGCGCGCGGAGGAGTAGACGTCCAGCACGGCCAGGGCGAGGGGCACCAGGGACAGCAGCAGAGCGCTCTCGGCCAGGTCGGAGAAGCGGCCCCAGAACGGGGAGAGCCCCTTCTTGGGAATGATCAGCGCGATACCGGTGATCAGCGCGGCCCCTGCCACGACGGAGGCGGCGAGCCAGATCGTACGGACGTCCAGCGGCCCGCTGTCATGCCGCACCAGCAGCTTGAACATGGCGTCGGCCGGCGGGTTCAGGGACAGCCCGAGCACAAGCAGCCCCAGGCCGACCAGGCCCGCGGCGAGGACGGAGGCGACCTGCGCGGTGTAGCGGAAGAGGCGGGCGCGCAGCAGCATCGCGAGGCCGGAGACGAGGGCCAGCACCTGGCCCCAGACGTTGTCGGAGAAGCCGAGCACGGCCGAGGCGCCGACGACGACGGCGGAGCAGCCGCCGACCAGGCCGAGCAGCATCTCGTGGCCGCGGCGGGCCTGGGCGGCGATCCGTTCGGCGTCCACGGGCTCGGGGGCGGGCCCGGACGCCGGGTCGAGGTCGTCGTCCTCGGCCGCCGAGCGCGGCGCGGCGTATCCGATGGGCAGCCGGGCGACGCGCGCCGACAGGCCCGGTAGGAACGCGACGGCGCCGATCGCGACGGCGGCGCACGCCGCGGCGGTCTCGGTGGGGCTGACCTCGGTGAGGATCGCGCAGAAGGTGGCGAGGGTGCCCACGGTCGAGGCGAAGACCGCGGCGACGAACGGCGCGTCACCGGTCGGCATGGCGACCACCAGGGCGACCGAGACGACGAGGACGGCGACACACCCGAGCAGGAACTGCAGCCGGCCGATGCCCTCGCCCTTGTCCAGGGCGAGCAGCCCCGAGCCCGCGATCATGGCGTGCGGCAGAGCGGCCAGACCGAGCGCGATCGCGGAGGCGCGGTCCTCATAGACCCGCGCCCGTACCCCCGCGAGGGCCGTGAGCAGCACCGCGACGGCGGCGGCGATGATGCCAGGCAGGCCGTGCATATCGTGTTTGAGAGGATCTGCGAACCAAAGCACGAATCCCATGAGGACCAGCAATAGGGAGCCGCCGAACAGCCCGAAGGCACGCAGGAACCGATCACTCCACAGCGTGCGGTCACGGGTGACGGCGGAGGCGATCGCGTCCGAGACGTCGTCGTAGACGGCGGGCGGCAGCGACTCCGCGAAGGGGCGCAGCGACAGCAGTTCGCCGTCGAGCACCTGCTGGGCGCCCAGCGACAGCGCGCCGTCCAGGACCGTGCCGTCGCGGCGCACCAGGTGGTAGCCGGTGGGGGCGCCCACGGGCTGGGTCTGGCCGGTCAGGCGGAGGATCTCGGGGTAGACGTCGGCGACGGCGATGTCCTCCGGAAGAGCCACATCGATCCGACTGTCAGGTGCGACCACGGTCACCCTGCAGAAGCCGGTCGTGGCGGACGTACTCACCTTAAAGGCCCCCTGTTCGCTGTGGCGCGGCACCGGTACCACCGCGTGCGGCGGCCACCCTACCGGGGCCTGGCAGCTCATACGTCGGTAGGATCGCCGTCTCGCAGAGGGAGTCCGTCGCCACGGGGGTGCCGGAGAGGAACTGTTCATCTGCGTTGAGGGGTTGAGAGATCCGGTGAGCCAGGTCGTCGTCAAGCGCCAACCGCGGGCTCTCCCGCCCGAGGTGCCGAGCGAGGAACTCCGCCTCGAATCGCCCCCTGAGCTGCCGCGAGGCCAGCAAGAGGGCGTCCTGATGCAGCTGCTGCCCACACTGGGCATGGCTTCGTCGATGGTCTACTTCTTCATGCCCGGCGCCGCGCCGATGATGAAGATCATGGGCGTCATGATGATGTTCTCCACGCTCGGTATGACCGTGGCGATGTTCATCAGGCACCGGCAGGGCTCGCAGGGGCAGCTGGCGGACATGCGCCGCGACTATCTCAAGTACCTCGCGCAGACCCGCCGTACGGTACGGCGCACCGCGCGGGCGCAGCGCGACGCCCAGTTCTATCTGCACCCCTCCCCCGACCAGCTGTGGTCGGTGGTGGCCGAGGGCAGCCGGGTGTGGGAACGCCGGGCGAACGACAACGACTTCGGACAGATCCGGATCGGGCTCGGCTCGCAGCAGCTGTCCACCCCGCTGGTCGCCCCCGACACGGCCGCGGTCGACGACCTGGAGCCGCTGACGGCGGGCGCCATGCAGAAGTTCCTGGCGACCCAGGGGTCGCTGGAACACATGCCGATGGCGGTGTCGCTGCGCGCCTTCTACCACGTGACGGTGTCCGGCGAGCCGGACTCGGTACGGGGCACGGCGCGGGCGCTCGTCGGCGAGCTGGCCACCTTCCACTCGCCCGAGGACCTCGTCATCGCGGTGGTCGCGCCGCGCAGCTCGGCGGCCTACTGGGACTGGACGAAGTGGCTGCCCCATGTGCAGCTGCCGGGCGCGCTCGACGGGGCGGGTTCGCGGCGGCTGTTCAGCGACTCCCTCGCGGAGATCGAGGAGCTGCTCAAGGGGCGCCTGGAGGGACGGTCCCGGTTCAGCAAGGACGCCCAGCCGATGCTCGACCAGCCTCATCTGGTGGTCGTACTGGACGGTGGAATGGTGCCGCCGGAGTCGGCGTTCGCGGCGCAGGAGGGTCTGCAGGGCGTCACGGTCATCGAGGTGGTGGCGGGCGACCTGGACGAGCTGCGCGGCGGGCTCTCGGTGATCGTACGGCCGGGCAAGCTGGAGCTGCTGTCGCAGGTGGCGGCGTACGACGGGGCCCCGGAATCGCTGTCTCTCGAGGCCGCGGACGCGCTCGCGCGGCAGCTGGCGCCGCTGCGCATGGGAGGGGGCGACGACGACGAACCGCTGCTGGCCAACCTCGACTTCACCGACCTGCTGGGGCTCGGCGACGCGGGCTCGGTGGATGTCTCCCGCACCTGGCGGCCGCGCTCGGTGTCCGAGCGGCTGCGGGTGCCGATCGGGGTCGGCGAGGACGGCTCGCCGGTCATGCTGGACCTCAAGGAGGCGGCGCAGGACGGTATGGGCCCGCACGGCCTGTGCGTCGGCGCCACCGGCTCCGGCAAGTCCGAGCTGCTGCGCACCCTGGTGCTGGGGCTCGCGGTCACCCACTCGTCCGAGACGCTGAACTTCGTTCTCGCGGACTTCAAGGGTGGTGCGACCTTCGCGGGCATGTCGCAGCTGCCGCATGTGGCGGCGGTCATCACCAACCTCGCCGACGACCTGACGCTCGTCGACCGTATGCGCGACTCGATCACCGGTGAGCTTCAGCGCCGCCAGGAGCTGCTGCGCTCGGCGGGCAACTACGCCAACATCCACGACTACGAGAAGGCGCGGGCGGCCGGCGCCCCGCTGGAGCCCGTGGCCTCACTCGTCCTGGTGATCGACGAGTTCAGCGAGCTGCTGACGGCCAAGCCCGACTTCATCGACATGTTCATCCAGATCGGCCGTATCGGCCGCTCCCTGGGCGTACATCTGCTGCTGGCCTCGCAGCGGCTGGAGGAGGGCCGGCTGCGCGGTCTGGAGACCTACCTGTCGTACCGCATCGGTCTGCGGACCTTCTCCGCCGCCGAGTCCCGTACGGCGCTGGGCGTGCCCGACGCGTACCACCTGCCGTCCGTCCCCGGCTCCGGCTATCTGAAGTTCGGCACGGACGAGATGACGCGCTTCAAGGCCGCGTACGTCTCGGGCGTCTACCGCACCGGGGCGGCGCCCGCCGACTTCGACGGCACCTCGCTGCCCATCGAGCGCCGGCCGGTCATCTTCACGGCCACCCCGGTCCCGGTCACCTACACCACACCGGACCCGGCGGCGCTCATCACCCCATCCCGCCAGGAGGACGACGCGCTGGCCGATACGGTCCTCGACGTCATCGTCCGCCGCCTGGAGGGCCAGGGCGCCCCGGCCCACCAGGTCTGGCTCCCGCCGCTGGACGAGGCCCCCTCCCTGGACCAGCTGCTGCCGGCGCTGTCCCCGGTCGAGGGCCGCGGCCTGACCGCGCCCGAATACCCGCGCCTGGGCAACCTCGTCGTCCCGCTCGGCCTCATCGACAAGCCCTTCGAGCAGCGGCGCGACGTGCTCTACCGCGACTTCTCCGGCGCCGCGGGCCATATGCTGGTCGTCGGCGGCCCGCAGTCCGGCAAGTCCACGCTGATGCGCACCCTGATCTCGGCCTTCGCGCTCACCCACACCCCGGCCGAGGTGCAGTTCTACGGTCTGGACTTCGGTGGCGGCGGTTTGAGCGCCGTGGCCGACCTACCGCATGTGGGCGGCGTCGCCTCCCGACTGGACCCGGAGCGGGTACGGCGCACCATCGCCGAGGTGGCCGGCATCCTGGCCCGGCGCGAGGAGTACTTCCGCGCCAAGAACATCGACTCGATCGGCACCTACCGTCGCCAGCGGTCCCGCGGCGAGCACGCGGAACAGGGCTGGGGCGACGTCTTCCTCATCATCGACGGCTGGGCAAACTTCCGGCAGGAGTACGACATACTGGAAGGGGTCGTGGCCGATATCGCGGGCCGCGGCCTCGGCTACGGCATCCACATCGTGGTGACCGCTTCCCGCAACATGGAAGTCCGCGCCGCTTTGAAGGACCAGCTCCTCAACCGCCTCGAGATGCGCCTCGGCGACACGATGGACTCCGAATTCGACCGCAAGGTCGCCGCGAACGTCCCCCCGGGCGTCCCCGGCCGCGGCCAGCTCCCCGAGAAGCTGCACTTCATGGGCGCCCAGCCACGTATCGACTCGGGCAGCGACCCCGAGGAGATCACGGACGCCGCCGGCGAGCTGGTCCGCGCGGTGACCACCAACTGGAACGGCCCGCACGCCCCCCGCGTACGCCTCCTCCCCCGCCGGCTCCGCGCCGAGGACCTGCCCAAGGGCTTCGAGTACCCCCAGCAGGGCGTCGCGATCGGCATCGACGAGACCAACCTCGAACCGGTCTTCGTCGACTTCGAATCCGACCCCTTCTTCCTCATCTTCGGCGAGAGCGAATCCGGCAAGACGGCCCTGCTGCGGCTCATCGCCAAGCAGATCACCGAGCGGTACGGCCCGGACGAGGCAAAGATCGTGGTCGGCGACTACCGCCGCTCCCTGCTCGATGTCATCCCCGACACCCACCTCCTGGAGTACGCCCCGATCGCCTCGGCCCTCCAGGTCCACACCTCGGCTCTCAACGGCCTCATGGAACGCCGCGCCCCCAAGCCGGACATCACCCCCCAGCAGCTGCGCGACCGCAGCTGGTGGAGCGGACCGCAGTTCTTCATCATCATCGACGACTACGAACTCGTCTCCACCAGCAGCGGCAACCCGATGGCCGTCCTCACCGACAACCTGCCCTTCGCACGCGACGTCGGCATGCGTTTCATCATCGCCCGCAACTCCGCGGGCGCCTCGCGCTCGATGTTCGAGTCCTTCATGCAGCGCATCAAGGAACTCGGCGCCCAGGGCGTCATGCTCTCCGGCGACCCCACCGAAGGCGACCTCCTCGGCGGCGTCCGCCCCCGCCCCATGCCCCCGGGCCGCGGCTTCTTCGTCTCCCGCAAGCGGGGGACGCCGCTTGTGCAGCTGGGGTGGCTGCCGGACCAGTAAGCCCGCACCGTCGATCACGGACAGACCTCTGCCTCAGGCCGCATGGCCCGAGGCAGAGGTCTTTTTGTACGGCGACACGCCCCGTCAGCTACCCGCACGTACGGTCAACTCCCCTAAGCTAAGCGTGACTTATGACTTTGACTCTCGAACACGCACACCAGGGGAGAGAAGCGTGTCGTTCGAAGAAGAGTGGAACGGGCTCCGGGCCGAGGCGACGACGCGCATGCGGCTCAACGAAGCCGGCAAGGGCTCGTCCGGGGGTGGCGGCGGTTCCGGCGACCTGATCGTGCACCAAGACGATCTGGGACGGGTCGGCCACGAGGCCTTCTTACTCCACGACCGCCTCAAGAAGGCGGGAGACATGACCCGTGGAGCAAAGGACGACGGCTCGACCGCCAAGGCCACGAGCGCGCTGACCACCCACCATTTCACCTTGGGCAGCGCTCTCACCACCATGGCCACGACCTGGAACGACCAGCTCAAGACGCTGCTACAGGCCTGCGCCCATATCTCCAACCACCTCGACTACTCGAAGAAGTCGCAGGCCCATACGGACGCGAAGATCGCCACTGACATGGCACGCCGGGACGGAACCGCCATGCCGGTCTCCGAGATTTCCAGGTACTACAAGTAGGGGACGGGGCGGGACCGCATATGGCACACCTGACTTTCGACGACCTGTATCACGTCTCCTTAGCGAGCCTCGGCTCGGCAGCCGACGACTGGAAGGAGATGGTGGATCAACTCGAGACCCTGGCCACGGA
Organism: Streptomyces sp. NPDC000941; assembly: GCF_053599555.1. Classification (NCBI taxonomy): domain Bacteria; kingdom Bacillati; phylum Actinomycetota; class Actinomycetes; order Kitasatosporales; family Streptomycetaceae; genus Streptomyces; species Streptomyces sp. NPDC000941. The sequence goes on along the minus strand of NZ_JBSFMM010000077.1, from coordinate 29,692 downwards.
CGCCAGGGACGGCATGGTGAAGCAATCCGAAGCCGCCCGCTGGGCCGGCGTCAACGCCGATGTAACCAGGCCCTTCGTACGCAAGACCGGTAAAGAGTTCAGCGACGCCCATGCCGAGGCCAAAGCCATCTGGGCCATGCTCCGCGACGCTCACAAGGAGCTCGCGGCACTCCAGTCGGCACTCAAGGAGGCCGTGGACGTCGACGCCAAGCACAAGTTCATTCAGGTCACCGGCCTATCGGACGGCACGGTGTCGTGCGTCTACCTACACCGGCGCGACACCAATGACGTGCAGACGCAGGCGCAACTCGACTACAAGGACCGCCTGGAGAGCCGGATCAACAAACTCATCGCTCAGGCCGATGACATCGACAAGTCCGCGGCACACGCGCTGAAGACGATTCATGGTGGCAACAGTCACGACTTCGGCCACGCAAAATACGACTCCCTGGATGACGCCCAGTCCGCGCGAGCAGTTCAGCTTGCCAGGAAGAGCCTCGCGAAGTACCGGGACGGTGATGAGCTCAGCATCACGGAACTCGCCGAACTCAAGCGGCTTTTCGCGCAAAACTCCAAGGACCGCGAGTTCGCTGTAGATTTCTACAAGGCTCTGGGCCCGAAGGACGCCCTGCGCTTTCAGGCCCAGATTGCACTCGATGCTTCAGCAGAGGGCGACAAGACGCAGTTCAAACTCGCCCACAGCATTCAGACGAGCATGGGCGAGGCACTGGCCACGGCGACCCGGCCGCCCACTGGAAAGGACGACCCCAATACCGCCTTCCGCGAGGACAGGGACTACCTCGGGAAATCTTGGCAGACAGAACTCAAGCGGGTGGGCCGTGAGCGGCTTCCGCTTTCCATGAATGACGCCAGGATTGAACCACGCGGCTATCAAGTGCTCTCGACCCTGCTGCGCCACGGAAGCTACGACAAAGCGTTCCTCACCTCCGTCGCAGACGACATGGTCACCTTCGAGCGCAAGCACCCGAGTGCGTGGGCATGGGCGGACAACGCATACGCGGGCGATGGGATGGATAAGTTCGGCCTCAACCTCGACAAGAAGGGCGGCCCCGGGTGGGACCCCATGACCGGCCTTCTGGAAGGTCTCGCGCACAACCCTGACGCGTCTACGGAGTTCTTCAGCGGATCCACGGGCGAGGGCGAGCACGACGGCCTCAAGAAGCTCAGCAATCTTGACTATTTTCTGGGCGACACGCATGGAGAGAATACGCGTCAGTGGCTCCCCGACGCCACGGGCGGCACGGGCTCCCCGGATGCTGAGGACAAGATCTTCGGCAAGGAAGCACTCGGCCACGCGCTTGAGTCCGCCACGTCCGGGAACCCGTACGGCAGCGACGCCCCTTCAAAACACCACACGCAGACCGAGGCAGATGTCTTCCACTCGATCGTGAAAAAGGTGGCCGCAAACCCAGAGCTCTTCAAGGATGACGGCGAATTCTCTACGATCGTCGGCAGCCTTGGAAATATGTCGGCTGAATACATGCACGATATTCAGCGAGTTTACGCGGGGGGAGATGATAGTGGCTTCATCAGGCACACAGGAGCTGAGCCAGATTTCAGAGGGCAAAGGGATAAACTGGATCTATTCCTGGAAACAACTGCAGAGGATCCTAAGGCATACTCAACCATCACACACGCCCAGCAGGCCGTGACGACTGAAATGTTCCGCGAAGCAGTAGCACAGAGCGGAGACAGCAAGGACCTCAAGGGCGTTGCCGCGATTGCCGCTGAGGCGGGAGCGCGACTCGAGGGCGTCACCGCCGAAGGTCGAGCCAATGCGATAGCAGCAGCCGACAACAGCCTAGAGAAGATCGATGAATACAACGAGTCACTGGAGAAAGGAGACGCATGGCTCGGTCGATTCGTGGACCTAGGGATGAGCACCCTGGATAACATCCCCGTGGCCGGCGAAGTCGCAGGATGGGTAATCGAAGACTTTCGGGAAGCCATCCTGAACCATAAAGTAGAGAGTTCAGACGATGCAGTCGAGCAAATCGAAAGGCACCGGAAGGCATTTCTGGACAACGAGCACGACCGCATAGGCCAGGCATCGAAAAAAGCGTTCCTCCTTGCCGCGAAAGACGCAGGCCTTAGTATGAAAAGCGACAACGTAAAGAATGCCGCCGACAGTGTTTATAACGGGGCATACGACGCAAATTCGGGCGAGAATTCCTGAAGGAAGCAGGCGTTTTACAGATGCGGCTCAAATCATGGAACTCAAGTCGAGGCAGAGGCATTACAGCCACCCTGATCTTGTTGACCGCCGGAATCGGGGCATGGTGGGCTATCTACTCAGACAGCGACGCCACTAGTTTCCCTGAAACGCTCTGCAATCACCGCATATCCGGAGATAGGGCAGAGCCTCTACTGCCCCACAAGGGGGCGAAGCCACAGGAGGACACCTACAACTTCGATTCATGGACATCTCTGGGGCACTGCATCATCAAGAGCGGCGGGGATACGGTTTCCGTAACATATGAGGATGCCCTAGGAGAGAAACCCGCCCAGAACAAGGATATCCCGGTCTCGCTCGGTGACGCCTACGGATATTTGTCACCCAGAGGCGGCATTGAAATGTATTTATCCTGTAGGTCGATCCCTAGATCGGTTTCAAATAAAATTTTGATAGGCGCAACCGCCTCCGTTGTGGAGGACAAGCTGGAGGCAGGAAGTAAGCTCGACGAGTCGACCAGCGGCCTGTCTGCCTTCACCGCGTTTACCGCTCAGGCGCTCCGTGACCTGACCCAGAATTGGTTCAAGTGCCCCGGTGCCGACAAACTTCCGGACGGCCCCGTAACCATCCACTGGGACAAGCCAGTCGTTCGCTAACCTCGATCTTCGTGACGGTCTGTCGTCGGAGTCGGTGGACCGTTTCGCTGTGTGTAGCTGACGTTGGGCAGACCAGCGGCTCGGTTGTCGCACCCGGGTGGGCGCCAGGATCCACTGCTCCGGGTCAGATGGTGCTGTCGCCGGGACGTGGAAAGTGTCGGTCAGCCGGGATTCGGAGTTGAGCGAGCCGGTCGAGGGCGGCCGCGATGTCGCGAGTCCAAGGTCAGCGGCCGGCAAGGCGGAGGATCCAGCGGCGGCCGGTGGTGACGAGTTGTCCGGCCGCGGTGTACAGGCGGAGCCGCAGGCGACGGGGCTCCCAGAGACAGGCCTTGCCGGACAGGGCGAGCATGGGCGTCCAGGCCAGCAGGACGAGCGCGATCTGCACGATCTCCAGCCACACCCGGTTCCGTGCGGCTTCGGGCAGGGGAAGGTTCCGCAGACCGGCGCCCCAGGCACCGTCACGGATCCCGCCGTCCGACGCGGCGGCCGACGTCCAGGCCGCCTTCGGGCCCTTCAGTACGTGCTGGTGGATGGTGTCGGTGATCACCATGCAGACCGGGTAAGACAGCCACCAGGCCCTGCCGGGCGGGCCAGGCGACGAACTCGTCGGTGCCCCGCCTGAGTCGCAACGGATGAGGGTCCGCCGTCCCGCCGGTAGGGCTTGGGCAGTTGGGCCAGAGCGAGGCGGGCAGCAGTGACGTGATCGGCGGCCGTGTTCCAGCCCGTGCTCCCCGGCCGCAGCCCCGTTAGGTGCGTCCTGGCCAGGCCTCAGCATGACGTGACGGCAGTAGTTGACGCCAGCGTCATCGGACAAGGACCGTGTTGTCGGCGTTCGGACCTTGCTCCCCAACTGCGTACGCATGAACGTCCTCAGCTGTTAGGCGACTTTGGTCTCTCGCTCGAGGTCGCTGTCACAGTCCCAGTAACCGCTACGCCCATGGGTGTCGGTCGCGCTCTGATTCGCGCCTACCCCAAGCACATCTGGGCCATGGTTTCTCAGCAAGTTGAAGGCCGCTCATTGAGGATCGGGCTCAGCGCGTCGAGCGGCAGGATGACTTTGCACCACACCTGTTTCACGTCCGTGCCGATGCGGTGCCATCCCCAGCCGGCCGTCAGCGCCGTGACCATATGCAGTCCACGTCCGTGTTCGCCGAGCTCGGCGTTGGGATCATCGGTGATCCGCGGATGCGCATGGGGCCGGTAATCGCCGACCAGGATGCGCAGGCTGGGCGGGCAGTAGGCCGTCGCCTCGCAGAGAATCAAGTCCAGCGAGGCGAGGCCGCCTCCGTGACGCAGAGCGTTGGCGCACAGCTCGCCCACAACCGATTCAATCTGGAAGGCCGCTTCGGGCAGGCGCCACTCCTCGCGAACCCAGGACGCAGCTCTGTGGCGCGCGTGCACCACAACACGGTCGCGACCCAGCACCGGGCCTTCCCAGCCGACTCGCGTCGGTGGACACCCAGACAAGGTTGGGGATGAGGGCACGCCCATGTGATCACCTCGCACAAGGAGTTGGCGGCAGCAGAACGGCAAGCCGTGACGCACTTGCCACGATCCGTAACCATGCCAGTGCAATCTGCTACTCGGCAAGTCAGTAGGAAATATTCCTCGTGTTCGATTGCTCCTCCCCGCACGTCCCACCACACTGTGATCCATGGCTTGGAAGAAGAGCACGGTGTCGAAGTCCGTGTACCGCCGCCAACTTGCATCACGGCTCCGAGAGTTGCGCGAGGACGCGGAGCTGACCCTGGCTGATGTCGCCCGCCTGGTAGAGGTCAGCCAAGGGTCATTGAGCCGCATTGAGACGGGTGATCGCGGCACCACTCCGCTCCTCGTCAAGGCACTTCTCGACTGCTACGAGGTCACCGACACACACCTCCGCGAGGACCTCCTTGATCTGGTCCGGGCCGACCAGGCTCAGAAGCGGCCGTGGTGGAAGAAGTACGCCACGGTGGTCAACACCACGCAGTACGGCGGATATTTGACGCTGGAGTCCAGCGCCACTTCGCTACGTACGTACCAGCCCCTGCTCGTGCCCGGCCTCCTGCAGACCGAAGCGTACGCACGGGAGATCATCACCGAGATGCGCCCCGACCTGTCGGCCCGGCAGGTTCAGGCGCTGGTTGATGTACGCATGCGGCGCCAGGAGATGCTGGATACGGAAAATGCACCCACCCTGTGGGCTGTCATCGACGAAGCTGCAATCCGACGCCACATCCGCTCGGCAGAGGTTGCGAGACAGCAACTGGAGAGGCTAATGCATGCATCTGAGCACCCTCGCATCACTATCCAGTTCCTGCCGTTCACAGCGGGTGCACACGCTGGTCTCTACGGTTCGTTCATGCTCATGGATTTCCCTGCGCCCACTCCCGAAGTAGTGTGGGTCGAGAATCTGACCAACTCCGTCTGCTTTGAGGATCCCGGGGATGTGGACCGATACATCGAGGTTTTCGACCACTTGAGGTCCCGAGCACTGGAACCATCAGAGACTTGCAGACGTTTCCGGACAATCGCGAGGGAGTTGCAGCATGAAGAACATTAACGCCACCCTCTCAGCACTCCATTCCGAAGGCCCTCATTGGCGAAAGAGTTCGTACAGCGGAGGCAATGACGACTGCGTCGAGCTCGCAGTCACCCCAGGCCAGATAGCCATCAGGGACTCCAAGCGCCCCGACCTCACTCACACCTCATTCACCGCCCCCGCCTGGCGCGAGTTCGTATCCGCCATCGCGGCGGGCACCCTTGCCTGAGAGCGCCGAACGAGAAGCATCCTCAACTTAACGTCCCGCTAACCCAAGGCGCCGACGAGATGACTTAAGGTGTCGGGCTACCACGGCTTGGGCCACAGCCACTTCATAGCCCATGAATGGCGCCCGCCGTGGAACCCAAAGAGACGCACGCGCGTCTCACCCCGTAAGTTTCCCTTCCGGACACCACTGATTCGAACCTCCGACACGCCGCGTAGTCGGTACGTCATTCTCCGCAAGGAGAAGCCGTGCGCTCAAGGGCCGAAAGGCGCAAACCGACCGATCGGTCGACCAGTGTGCCCGGAAAGGGGTGAATAACAAGGCACCGGCGTGCTAACTTCGGAAGGCTAATCGCCGTATGCGACGCGCCACTTGATGCCTAGCCATGGGGGAATCATGACCTTTGAGGACGAGTGGTCCAAGCTGCGCACTGATGCTGCCGCGGGGCCGAAGTCCACCCACATGCAGCTCAACCAGACTGCCCCCTCTGGTCCGAGCCTCCCTGGAACGCTCACCCTGAAGTCGAGCTCATCCAGGAAGAAGAGCGCCGTCAATGCTTTGACAACAGACGTCGAGCCGGACACGAAGAAGGCTGGCGAGTGCGTCGACGAAACGACCGAGAAGGCCGAGAAGGAGTTCAAGGACTGGGCCACCGGGAGTGGGATCACCGAGGCCCTCAAGGGCTGGCACACCTCGGTCAAGGCACTTCAAGCACGGCTCTCGCAGGAAAAATCCGCACTGAGCGGGACCAACAAGTATTTCCTGGGCAATGACTTCCAGGTTGGGTCGCAGCTCACCACGGCCGTTCCGTCTGCTCAGTACCCGGACAACGTTCCGTTCTCGTCTCGTATCTCGGACTACTACGGCTAGGGGGGCCCGTGCTCACGTACCACCAGGTCATGACCATCGACCTGTCCCTCCTCGAGACGGCCGCCACCAAGTGGGATGAGGCCGCCAAACAGTTCGAGGCAGTCCGGAAGATTTATGACAGCAAGGTCAAGTCGGTCGGGCTCGACGGGACTTGGAGTGGTGTGTCGCTGCTGGTCGCGCGCCCCAACATGCAGGTGACGGACGAGCAGTTCACGGCGGCGCCGAAGGAAGCCCGTGCCATCGCCTCGATCCTGCGGGACGCACATACCCAGTTCGTCGATCTGCGCGGGAAGGTGAAGTCGGCCGTCGCGGACGCCGTGAAGGCCGGTATGAAGGTCTCGGAGGATGGCATCGCGAGCTATGACTATGCGAAGGCCAGTGCCTCCGAGGCCAATGCCGCGCGTCATGAACCGGAACTGCGCAGCATCGAGCAGTCATGGACCCGGCATATCGAAACGGCAGTCAGGGCGGTCGACGACGCCGACCAGGGCGTAAAGCTCGCACTCAAGGCGGCGGTGCAGGACCCCAACATCCTCGACCCCGCGGCCAGCGGGTTCAACGGCAAGGCGGAAGGCGACATCGAGAAGGTCGAGGCCAAGGAAGCCGAAGACCTCGCTACCCGGATCAACTCCGGCGACAAGCTCAGCGACAAGGAGATGGCTGAGTTCCAGCGGCTGTTCCGGGACAACGAGCACAACAAGGTGTTCAGCCAGACGTTCCTGGCCGGCCTCGGCCCCAAGGGCACCATCGATCTGAACCTCAAGTTCAACGACCTGGCCAAGGGCGACGACAAGAAGGACTTCCGCGCCCTCCAGGAAGGCGTGGCCACCTCCCTGGCCACCGCCACCAAGTCCCCCTCCGACCCCTTCTACAAGAAGTGGCGCGAGGACCTGCGCAAAGCGGGTGCGAAGGACTTCGACGGGGGAACGGTCCCGCTCTACGGGTATCAGTCGTTCGTGGAGCTGATGACACACGGAAAGAACTACGGAAAGCAGTTCTTGACCGACGTCGGCAACGACATCATCGCCCTGGAGAAGAGCGATGACATGGGGACCGGCAGATGGGACTCCTGGGTGGGCGCCGGATTGGCCCCCCACAAGAACATAGCGACCGACCCGCTCGACACCCTGCTCGGCATCATGAGCCAGCAGCCCGACGTCGCGACGTCGTTCCTCGACCCCGGTGCGGACGGCAAGAACGATCACCTGCAGTATTTGCTCAAGGATCGTCATTGGCCGACGACGGCCTCGCCCAACTCCATAGGCATCAGCCACATGGACCTCCCCGGCACCCGTATGGGCTTTGGCGCGGCGCTGGAGGCGGCCGCCACCGGGAATGTACCGGGCTCTGACCACACCCTCGGCTACCACACCGAGGCCGAGTCCCGGGTGATGCACGACACCATCAAGATCCTCGACGACGGCCGGAAGGGCACCGACGTACCCTACAATCTGCGGTCGAACCTGGGCCGCATGCTTGTCGACTACACGCCCGAAACCCATGAAATCCTGAGCGGCACTGGTCCGTACATGGACAAGGACGGCGTGTGGCACGACGGCACGGGTGGCAAGGACGCCCATATGTCCGTTCCCAAAGAGAGCCTCACCCGCATCATGCGTGGTGTGGCAGAGGACGGTAAGGCATTCGGCGAGATGTTCGAAGCCGAGAAGTTCTACTCTGCGGGGACCCTTTCCCAAACGAACTTCAGCGATCCGAACGAACGTGCTGCAGCCATCGAAGGGGCGTCGCACGTCTTCGGTTTCTACGACGGCATCAACTCCGACATCGTTCGCGACGACAAGGACCACGCCGTCTCGCGAGCGAATCACATTCAGACAGCCGAATTCGTCGTCACCGGCGGCATGCAGGCTGCTGCCAGCGCCCTCAAAGGCCAACCCACCGGCTTCATCACGGATGCCGCCTACCGCATTCTCTACGCGGCCACCTACGACTGGAAAGAGGACCAGATCGCTCAGGCGAACGCCGCGGCGGCCCAGCAGACCGAGTATCACTTCACCACCGGCCAGAAGCAGGTGAACCATATGGTCGCGGGGTGGGCCCAGGAGAACGGCTACAACAAGGAAACCGGGCTGTCGCGGCACCTCGTCGGCTCCGGGCAGGAGCGTTACGACAGCGCGCGGTCGGAAGCCCTCATTTATCTGGACTGATGAGCCGACGAGCCGATCGTCCGGGAAACCGCTCGGCTCGCCGGCTCGGCTGCTTGCGTCTGTCTGTCAGCCGCCGGTGGGGGCTTCTGCCTCCCCGGCGGCTTTTGCATACGGCGCAAGAACCGGTCACCGTTCAGCTGTTCAGTGCCTGTGCGGGACTCCGTCAGAACGCCGATGGGGTGGGCGGCGGTGTAACCGCTGCCCACCCCATCGCGGAGGCAAAGCGCTCAGCTCAGTAGCTCACGCTGAACAGCTTCGACGCCTTCACGTCCGTCGCGTGGTACGCGTCCTTGCCCGACTCGACCAGAGTCGCGACCCTGGTCACGAGACCCTGAATGTGGTCGGCCCGGGCCTGGAACTGCTTCTCAGCCGCGAGCATGGCCTGGTGAGCCTCACCCTCCCAGCCCGCGGTGACCTTCTTCACAGCCCCTTGGATGTCCTGCATCTCCTTGCGGACGTTGCCGGCCGCCGTGCGGAGCTGCGTGGCGAGCTGCAGTACCGACTCGTAGTCGACGAGCATTCCGTCTGGTGTGGACACTTGTCCCCCAACTCGATAGTTCTGTATACGTGGTTGTTGGTCGCTGAAGGGGTGCCACGGTGCAATCAGGCACCCCTTGTTGAATGGCTTAGAAGCCGTCGACCTTCGAGTACGAAGCGATCGGGGCGTCGGTGCCGGCACCGAGGCCGCCCACGCTGCTGCCCGGGGTGATGTGTCCGCCAGCGGCAGCGCCGTTGACGTCGATGCCCTTCAGCTGACTGGCGATGTCGTCGTCGTTCGCGCCGCTGGCACGGTGGGTCAGGGCCACGGCCTCACGGATGCCGTCGACCAGGCGACGGACGGCGTCGTGGTCCTGCTCCAGGTCCATCTGAGCCTTCTTGAAGGCGCCAGCGCCCTGCCCCTGCCAGCCCGAGTCCACCGTGGCGAGGATGTCCGCCATGAGCTTCATGTTGCTGGCGAATCCCTGGATGGACTGGTCGAGCTCATTCGTGAATATACGGAACGCGGAGTCACTAACGTGCTGCCTGCTCATTTTCCACCTTCCCCCATGAAGTGTTGGTGAGTTGACATGGGGTTTCGCTCTTCAACTCACCGCTGTGCGCGAATCCCGTGGGATTCATCGTACTGCTTACAGGTGTCCTACACATTGTAGTAAGCGTCCGCAACACCTCGCTCAACGTTCACAGTTATTTCATTTGTTGAACGAGAGCTCAGTGCTCGGCTGCACCCCAGCTCCCCGGGGGTGTCTTGGCGGAGTACCCGGTCCGGCACCCGGCAGTGGCAGCTGGTCATAGGCCGACCGATGCGCTGCCGCGGCGACGGACGAACACGATGGCGACGGCGGCCGCGAGGAGGACGGCGACACCTACGCCAACGGCGATCCAGAAGGTACTGCTATCGTCGTCGTTTTTCTTGGGCTCCGCGACAGTTTTCTTGTCGCCCTTTTTGTCGTCCGTGGCCGTTGGCGTCGACTTTGGGTCGGTGCTTGGGGACTTGGAGGCGGAGGCCGATGCGGAGGGCTTCGGGTTCGTCGCACCCTCGCGGGCAAGCAAGGGGTTGACGCCGGCGGGGCCAGGGGCTCCCTCTCCATCCAGGAGGATCTTACGGGGGCGGATGGTTCCGTAGCCGGCGTAGGAACTCGGGATTTCGCCGGTTTTAGGCCTTCCGGCAGTCTGCATCATGACCCGCAGAACCTGATTATTATTCCATTTGGGGTGCTTGGCCCAGATGAGAGCCGCAGAAGCGGACGCGATGGCAGTGGCCTGGCTCGTACCCCAGGAATTACAGAGTCCCTTGGACTTTGTGCAGTGCGTGGCCATATCAACCCCGGGCGCTACCAAGGCCACTTGGTCACCGGCAGTAGACCACTTGGCCACCTTACCGGTGCTATCAATCGCACCTACCGCAACAACACCAGGGATTGCGGCGGGAAGCTCAACTGGATTGTTCTCGTCTCCGCTGTTTCCCGAGGCAGCAAAGATCAGACTTCCCCTTTTGAGCGCATACTGAACAGCCGACTGAGTAAGAGGGAATTGCTTCGGGAGGCCAATCCCTCCCAAAGAGATGTTGATGATCCGTGCGCCATGGCCTGCAGCATACCGAATGGACCTTCCCAGGATGGCATCAGCAGGGTCGTCCCAGTCACCTGCCGCACTCCTTACAGGAAGGATCTTAGCTTTCGGAGCAAGACCCTTAATCCCGCCTCCAGCACCCGTACCGGCAATCAGAGTGGCCATGTTGGTACCGTGACCATCCGGGTCCTGACGAGGGTTCAATGACTTGTTGGACGCGTCCGCACCTTCCAATACCTGTCCCCGCAACTCCGGCAGCGAAGCGTTAACCCCCGAATCGATGACGGCGACGACAACCCCTTGCCCCTGGCTCACTTTCCACATGTCGTCCGCTTTCATCGCGTCGAGATACCACTGTCTCGAGCGAATATCCTGTGCCTCCGCAGGAGGTGCGATACCTCCTGCGGAAACGAGCACAGCACCGGCCAGAGCCAAAAAGACCCGACGCCGTACTCCGAGGGATGAAAGCAGCATCTAGTGGTTACTCCTCGCGTGAGCAGCTTTCCGTAAGTTATTCAATGACCGGCGGGACGGTGTTACGCCGACCACCGGACCAGGTCTCCTCGTCCTCTACGAGGTAGTCCGGCCTACTCCCGGCGTTACGCTGATTACCACCGTGCGGAAGAGCTGTGGAGTGCGGTGCCACGGCGGGGCCGTGGTTACCACGTACAAGCCCCGAACCTCCCTGAGTGAACTCGGAGCGCCCCTCACGCGGGACCCGCGTCCCTCCCGTGACACCACCAGGCTCCGACGTCAACCGTCGGCCCGAGCCTGTGCCACCAGTAGCGTGCGGGCCGCCGTCGACCGGGTGAACTCCCGCGCTCAGAGGTCCACGAGGCAGAACACCGCGCTCCTCCCCCACGACCATGCTGCGCGGCAAACTCCGCCCAGGCGGGTTGGTTCCCTTCGGGCGGTCAACCATGCCTCCGGGCTCCGTCACAAGTCGTCGTCCGGGAGCGTTGGGGCCGGTGGAGGTGGGGCCGTGGTGCATGTAACCGCCCGGCCCGATGGGGCCGCGGGCCATCGGGGCGTGTGGTTCCTCCCCGACCACCATGCCACGCGGAACCCGCGGCGCGTTGGTCGCCCCGACGTTGCGCTTCCCTCCGACGATTCCATCGTTCGTCGGAATGCGTGGGGGCACACTCGAAGTCCGCGGCGTGGTTGGTGCAGTCGGGGGAAGCTTGCCCAGTTGTCCGGGGCCAGGGACCGGAGTGGTTCGGCTGATAGGCGGAGCAGTGGGGATGACCGGCCGCGGCCCCGGGAGGCCAATGACCGGGGGCACCTTGGGGCCATTCGAGGGGACGTTGGGAACATCCTGCAGGGGAGGAAGAGTGCTGGGCCTATCGATCGTGTCCGGCGCCGGCGGGGTCTTGACAGAGTCGATAGCCGTGTTGGTCGGATCCGGGACGTTCACTCCGGGGATCACGCTGCCGACGTTCGGGGGCACAGGCGTGTGGGGGCTCACTTCAGCAGGGTGTACGGGCGCGGCCTTCGGGCCCGAGACAGTGCGGTCGACAGCGGACAGCGGAGCAGGGCGGGCTGCACTTCCGTAGCCCGACGCTGTCGCCACGGAAGAGTTCCCGAGGGGAGTCTCGCCTCCCTCTCTGCCATCCTTCCGGATCAACTCACTTGGGAGGGTTGGGAAATTCGGCTCCTGCTTCCCAAGTGCCGCTATATCCGTATGCGCCGTCATGTAGTGCGAATCGAGCTTTTCGATCTGCCTGATGGCCTCTTGCCGGTTAGGCTCGTTCTTCAGTCGAGCCTTCTCTTTCTCCTCATCTGCGTAGCAGAGAGGAGCCAGCTTCGCGGCATCGGAGTCCGGCTTCGGTATGGCCGACTTGACCTGGGCCAACCCGGAACCGGCATCGGCCATTTTCACACCGACGAGCAACGTGTAGTCAGCCAACTTGCGGGTCTGCTTGGACATGTCTTCGACCCACGTACGGAAGGCTTCGCTCCCCTGCCCCTTCCACTTGACGTTGTCGGCGTGTGCCAACATCTCGTCCGCGACACCGTTCAGGTCGGTAAACGCAGTAATCAACGCGTAGCTCACGTTGGTCAATTTGTCCGGCTCAGCCCCCTGCACCAAGGCGTAGAGCTGAGAATGGCTCAAGCCATCGAACTTGCCAGGTTTCCCCTTACTCATCCGTCTCTACCCCCTCAGAGTGTTCCACTGGAGCCACTGCCGTGCTTCTCTCCCGCCGGGCGCCCGGTCTCGGGATCACGGTAATTCTTCGCTGCCTCTGCCTGGATCTCCTGCAGGCGGCGCCTCTGCTCAGCATCAACGGCGTCAATTCCCTTTTCGGCAATCAGCGCCGTAATGCCCATCGCTTCGAGCTGATCACCGAAGATCTTGGACCAGCTCTTGAGCTTCTCGTGAACGCCGTCGTAAAGCGTGGACAAATCACCAGCAGAATCGATGCTGCCACCGTAAGCAGCACGGATGATCGTTTGCTCGTCAATCGTCTTCTTGGACGCCGGCGACTTCTCAAGATCGGACAAAACCTTGTCAATCCGACTCTTGAACTTTGCCAAGGTTTCCGCCTCCTTGGCCATGCCCTTGCCGAATGGCGACTGCACCGAACCGCCCGGTTCTAGTGGCTCCACCGCATCCTCCCCGTATGACACCAACGATGCCCTGAACCACTCTAGCGATCCCGCCTGCGTGGCCCAACTATCATATGGTCAAAGTAGATCGACGAGTCTGTAACAGATCGGCGCCCAGCGGACCCCACGCATCCACCGCTCCGTCAGCCATGGGCCGGACGCTGCCGCTACGACGAGCATCGCTCCCAGCGGCCCCTAAGGTTCTCGCTGGTAAACCCGCACTTCTCCCCTTGGGTGAAGCGACCCGTCCCAGTTTCAACCTTTCTCGGCAATACCTTCGCGACGCTTGGTGATCTTAGCTCGGGTGATTGACGATACCGTGGACGGAGTCAGCCCATCGGATGACAACGCTGAAACACCACACCTTGGTCCGGCGAGTTTACCGTGGCGAACTCCTGGGCGGTTGACGGAAACTGGGCCCGGCGCTCTGGTAGCCGAGGTCGGTCAGGGCAGGCAGGCGACGGCTTGTTGGGCAGTCGGTTGTGGGTGCGACCAGGCTGCGGCCGCCGGTGCAGGTGGCGTCGCGTTCGTGATCTAGGCGGACTACGGAAACCACGACGGCCGGCCGTCCGGGGCGAGGATGACCTGTACGTCCTGCCGCGACGCTCGTGCTTGCCCGATCACGACTGATCGACTCTGTTGGGGCCATCGTCCGCGACATGGTCAGGCGGATCGGGGATGCCGTCCAGGCTGAGGGCGACGGAGCTGGAGCCTCCAGGGTGGTTCCAGCGCAGTGAACAGATCCCGCGTGGTCGGCCGTGGCCTCCAGGACCCCCGGACAGGTGGCGCTTGCTGTCAGAACACCGGCATCGCCGTCAATTTGCCGCTGTGCACCAGGAACACACGGTTTCCCGAAGCCGCCATCCCCCACTCGCCCCTGCCGTCCCGAGCATAGGTCCACGCCGGTTCACCCGTGTCCTTGTGCAGGACCGCGATGCCACCCGAATCGAGGTTATGGACGTTCGCCCAGACAGTCTTCCCCTGGACTACGGGCGGATCGAGTTGCTGGAGGACATCGCCGAGAGAACGTGTCCAGTCAGCATCCCCGTGTCTTCTGTCGCGACGGCTGATCTCCTCGCCATCCAGAGCGTACAGCGCATCGCCGTCGAGCGCCGGCGCACCCCAGCCCCCGTAATTCTTCCTAAGCTCGCTTCTGGCTGGCACCGACCATATCTCTTCCCCATCCTCGAGATTACGGGCTGTCAGGGATTTTCCACCCAAGTAGACGATCCCTTCGGAAACGGCAGGGGCAATGGGCTCGATGGCCACTGCCTGCCTCTGCAGCGTCCAGACTTGTTTTCCTGTGCGAGTGTCGAGTGTGACCACCTTGCCGTTTTGGCCGCAGAGAACCAAGCGTCCGCTGTCCGTTACTGCCTTGGGTGGAGTGACCAGTGTGCACTCCACAGGCACCGGAACTGTCCAGCGGGCGGTGCGCGAGGCGATGTCCAAGGCGCCTAGGAGGCTGACATCGGTCAATGTCGGGTCCCTCCTGGCCGTGAAATAGACGCTCTTGGTGTCCGCGGCGATGACATGGACGGCATTGGCGGGGGCCGTCCACTTCTTACTGCCGGTAGCACTGTCGAGGGCAAGAAGCCTTCCCGTACTGCCAACAGCCATAGGGCCAACGGTCACAACGAGTGCCTCGGAAGGTGCGACATAGTGGGCGTACGAGCCTACGTCCGTGCCCCATTTACGTGTCCCGTCCATCACGTTATAGGCGCCCAGCGTGGTGCTTCCTCCCTCATGGACCACGACGAGATCGCGCACAGGCAGTGGCTCGATAACAACCGGGGAGGGGCCGTCCTGCGGTCCCCACAGCGATGGCGGCGCGGTTCCGTCCTCGTACTGCGAAGCCGTCAGACGCTTCGCGTCCCACGGTTTCGGTGGCTTCGTGCTCTCCTCTTCAGCCGGTTTGCTGCGGGCCTCCCCCGCTCCGGTGTCCTTGGACAGCAGCCACCAGCCGAGTCCTCCGCCGCCCGCCGCCAGTACGGTGCCGCCACCCGCCGCGAGCGCAGTAATGAGACGGCGCCGAGAGGGAGCGGAGGGAGTACGCGCTTCCGGGAGACTGATCAGCCGCTTCGCGGCTACCTCGCGCAGCTTGATGTCAGCGGCCAGCTCTCCCAGTTGCCAGACTTTTTTGGCACCGGGCTTGGCGCCGGGCGGCGGGGCGAAGACCGCAGCGATCTGCTCGGGAAGTGGGCGGTAAGCGGGGTCCTTGGTGAGGCAAGGAGCGACGAGCGCGCGTACCGGCTCTGGTACCTCGGACAGGTTGGGCTCTCCGTGGACCACTTCGTACTGCACCGTCGCTACGTGTCCGCCGTCGTACGCACGCTCTCCACTCGCCGCGTACGCAAGCACAGCTCCCAGAGAGAAGACATCGGCGGGCGGGCCGACCCGCTGCCCCAACACTTGCTCGGGTGCACCGTAACCGGGCGTGACCGGGATCTGGCCAGTGAGGGTGAGGGTGAGACCGTGCTCAGGGCGCGCGATGCCGAAATCGATGATGCGGGGGCCCGAGGACGTCATCACGATGTTGGCCGGCTTGAGATCACGGTGGACCAGTCCCGCGGCGTGAATGTCCTGGAGCGCACGGGCGAGGGCGGCGCCCAGTTCCCGAACACCTTGGTCGTCGAAGGGCCCGTACTCATCGATGTGCTGGTCCAGCGT
This sequence comes from Streptomyces sp. NPDC000941, assembly GCF_053599555.1. Classification (NCBI taxonomy): domain Bacteria; kingdom Bacillati; phylum Actinomycetota; class Actinomycetes; order Kitasatosporales; family Streptomycetaceae; genus Streptomyces; species Streptomyces sp. NPDC000941. The sequence continues at coordinate 13,713 of NZ_JBSFMM010000077.1, read as the reverse complement.
CGGACCCGCCAGGAACTCAGTCGCCATCCACGGCCAGCCGCCCTCGTACCACGCTCCGAGTACGCGCGCGACACCGGTGCTGGTGACGGCCTGCGCGACCTGCGCCTCGCGGACGAAACGCTGAGCCATGTTCTGGTCATACGCCAGCTCCGAGCGGAGCACTTTGACCGCCGCGGCCCGGCCGGTACGGTCCCGCCCGAGATAGACCCTGCCCATACCGCCATCGCCGAGCACGGCAACGAGGCGGTACGGGCCGAGGCGAAGGGGGTCGCCAGGACCGAGAGGGTTCATGGGGTGAATGTCTCCCTGCCGAGGGTGAGTTGGGTTACTCAAAGGGGATGGCGTACACGAAATCGCCACTCGCCAACACGAGAGTTCCGGCACGCTCGTGAGCCACGAACGCGCCATCGAAAACATCGGGGACACGGAAGGTCCAGGCGACTTTGTGCGTATGCAGGTCCACCGCGCTGATCCTGGCGTTGCCGTCCATGGCGACGTAGGCGTATTTCCTGCCGATGACGGGCGTGATCAGAAGACTGGGTACACCGCCCAGACTGGTCTCCCACAGCAGCTTGCCGCTGTCTGCCTGCAAGGCGACGAGTCCGCGGGTTCCCTCGGCCACATACACCACGCCGTCCTTCACCGCGGGTCTGCCATACGGGCGTGTGTCCTTCTCGATGTCGCCCTTGTCCCGGCCTTCGCCGAACGTCCATGCCTTGTCTCCATCGGAGAGCCGGAACGCGTAGAGCTGCCCGGTCCCGAAGTAGACACGATCGTCGTCAGCAACGAGTTGGCCCGGGTCAAGGTAGGAATCGGAGTCCAGCCGTTCCCTGGACAGGTCCCAGGACCAGAGCATCCGGCCCGTGCGGGTGTCCCGGCCGCCGATCCCGTCCACGATGTCGAGTACGCCGAGTCGTCGGGTGACGACCAGACGGTTCCCCACAGCCTTTGCGACGATGGCGTCCCTGGAGATGTCTGGAGAATAGGCTCCCTTGAACGACTGGCGCCAGAGCTCCTTGCCGCTTTTGAGATCGGCGGCTATCTCATGCCAGCCCGTCTCTCCAGAAGGGTCGCCATTCCGTTCTCTGGCAACCAGATAGATCACTCCGTCAGCGACGATCAGTGCCTGTGCCGGCGCTCCTTCAGCTCCGTTAAGGTCCGGGATCGGCCCTACCAGGCGCCGCGGCCTGCCGCTTTTAAGGTTGACGGAGTAGATTGACAACCCTTTCTTGGGCATGTTTTCGGGTATGAAGGCATAGGCTTGCTCGCCATCCGAGACGACTTGCCAGGCGATCTTGAACTTCTCGGCGGTCGACCCGATTTCCCACTTGCGGGTCCAGCGCGCCTCGCCGGTCTTCGCGTCCAGCCCCACAAGGCCGTCGCCGTTCGCCACCAGGATCAGATCCCCGACGGGCGTCGGGGCGAAGGTTTCGTCCGTGTTGTTGATCTTTGCCCACCACACCGCCTGTGAAGGGATGTTGAACGGGCGCCTGGTGGAGGTCGGCCGTGGGCCAGCGGTGTCAGCATGTTCTCCCCGCTGGGTCAGCCATGCCCACGTCCCGACGCCCGCGGCGGCTGCCCCGAGGACCGCACCGCCGGAGAGGGTCAGGAGCTTCCGTCTGGACATGCCGGGCCGGGGAGCCGCCTCGTCGACGGATCCAGGTGGCGCGGGCAGCCGCGTCGGCTGGATCTGCCATACCTCTGTGGCCCGTCGGCCGATCTCCGCCAGGGCCGGCTCTGGGAGGTAGTCCGTGAACTCCGTCTCCTCGAACTCCCCTTCCTCGTGGTTCAGTCGGCCTGCGAGCTCGGCCATACTCGGCCGATGAGCGGGGTCCTTGCTGAGGCAGCGGCTCAGGATCGGCAGCAGCCCCTCGGGTACCCCGCCGAGGTCGGGCTCCGCGAAGCGCACCCGGTAGAGCAGGTCGGCCGGCTGGCCGCTGCCGAAAGGGCCGTGCCCCCTGGCAGCGAAAATCAGTACGCCGGCGAGTGCGAACACATCGCCCGCGGAGGTGTGCTCCGCGCCCATCGCCTGCTCCGGCGACATGAAGGCCGGGGTACCCGCCGTTACTCCTACGCTGGTGAGCCTCTGATCGCCGATGGCCCGCGCGATACCGAAATCGATGACCTTCGGCCCAAAGGCGGTGATCAGGATGTTGGACGGTTTGAGGTCGCGGTGCACGACGGCCGAACGGTGCAACTGTCCGAGCGCGGCGCACAGAGCAGTGCCAAGAGCCCGTACCGACCGCTCCGGGAGCGGGCCGCAGAGAGACACGGTGTCGTCGAGGGGCGGGCCGAGCACGTACTCGGTGGCCAGCCAGGGGACGGCTCCGAAGGGGTCGGCGTCGACGACCTCGGCGCCGTACCGGTCACCCATCACACGGGCGGCATCGATCTCCAGCTGGAATCGGGAGCGGAACGTCTCCTGCGAGGCGATCCGTTCATGCATGGTCTTCAGCGCGACCGTACGCCCGCCCGGCGAGCGGCCCAGATAGACGGTGCCCATGCCGCCGCCGCCAAGCCGGGCTATGAGCCGGAACGGGCCGAGCTGCTGCGGGTCGTCATGGGTGAGGGGGAGGGCCATCAGGTCGGTCCACTGTGAAGGCGCGGGCGTCGCGCGGGCGTCATGGGGCAGGAGGGGTGGGGAAGCCGGTGGAGACCGGGGGCATGGACGCGGATCCGAACGCCGCCGACGGGTACGGCTGCGAGGCTGGGACATGGCTCACCATGCTGTCGGCGTCCAGACCGGCGACGGGGCCATACCGGTCCGGCGCCGCGGTCTCCGTGGCCAGGAGGTCGGCGGACTGCCGGGCAAGTGCCGCGATGACCCGTCCCGGCAGCCAGCCAGGCCCGAGAGCCGCGGATGCCCGGCTCACCCCGCCGTCCAGAACGGTTCCGTGTGACTCGGTCACGTGATGTGCGGGCGGACCGTAAGCGGACCCGGCGGTCCCCTCCACAGGCATCAACTCGTGTAGCAGCTGGGCCGCTTGCGGCCTGGACGCAGCGTCCCGGGTGAGACACAGCGCGATCGTCCTGCGCAGCCCCTCCGGCAGTTCGCGCCGTTCGGGGACCAGGTGTCCCGTCGCGGCGTACGCCAGCACCGAGCCCAGGGCGTAGATGTCGCCCGGGGGCCGGGGTCTTCCGCCCGCGATCTGCTCCGGAGGCAGGCTGCCCGAGGCGAGCCCCGGCAGTCCCGATCGCTGCTCACCGTCCGGGGCTGCTGCCCGTACCGCGCCGAAGCAGGTCAGACGAGGGCCGTCGGTGGTGAGCAGCACCGTGGCGGGTGAGAGGCCGCCATGCGTCACGCCCGAGGCGTGTAAGGCCGCCAGGGTCTCTGCGAGGGCGGCGCCCAGCGCGCGGACCGTGCGCTCCGGGAGGGGGTCCCGGTGGGCGGCAACCGCGGCCGTCAGGGGTAGCGCGGGGAGGTACGGCACGGCGTACCAGGGGGCTACGGCCGTGCCGCCGATCTCCACCACAGGTGCGATCCACGTCCCGGGCAGGCCTTGCCGGGCGGCTGCCGCTTCCGCGGCGAAGCGGCCCGCGTCCACGCTCGGCAGCGGCATGCTGATAACGGCCGTACGGTCCCCGCTGGGCAGCCGGGCGATGAAGCGACGCTCCGGGACCGGCACTTGGCCGCTGTCCGTATCGAACCGGGCGACCGCGTCATACGGTCCGATCCGCCGGGGATCGTCCGAGCGCAGCGGTTCCATGGATGACGATTCCCCCTTCACGGAAGCCAGCGGAGCAACCCTACCGACGAGCCAGGACAATGAAGACGTCGACCGCCGACCTGAGGTGGTTTGCTACGTCGGTCTCGGGTTGCTGAGCTCTTTTGATGTCACTTGTCGTCTGAGTCTGACGAGTCGCGAAAGCACCTGGAGTCGAGGTCTATGGAAATCAGCGGTTCGTGGCCGTCAAGCCCCTTCATCCACGTGACAGCAAGCTGCGTAGATGTCGCCCGGTGGACAGCGAGGATTTCAAGATTTTTATTCTTGCTGGCGTCCGGTCCATGCGCCACAATCTTCCAGCCCTGCTTCGGAAGCTTGTCCGCGAGATTGTTCATCCCCGTATGCAGGACGCTGTTGTCGACTCCATACACAGACCATGGATGATTAACCCTGCGATACCCTTCGGTATCGGTATCGTCACCGCTCAGGTCGCAGGGGCCGGCCATTGGGTCAAGGTCTGTGACTTGCCCTTTCACCTGCAGCATCCCCAAGATCCTGCCGGACAGGGCTCCTACCTCGGCTTCGACTTCCTCACTTGGGCGAACTTTCGGCTTGTAGCCGAGCTCCCCAGGGCCCCTGTTCGCCGATGAGCATCCCGTGGCCAGCACCAGGGCAACCGACAGGCATGGCTTTACCCCGATTCGCATATTCACCTGAATCACCCATCAGATTTAGCTACGCAGCCCGGCGGCGTCGCTTGTGTTCGTGGAGTACGGCTGCCGCGCCGGTGATCATCGCGACGAGGAGGGCGCCGCCGCCCAGGACGTAGGTGGCGAGGCGTTCGCGGCGTTCCTCGGGGGTTTCGCCGAGGGTGAGGGTGGCGGGTTGGGGGGCGTCGACGTTGTGGGCGGCGCCTTTGTCCAGGGTGACGTGCTCGATGGGGTGGTCGTCTTCGGTGAGGGCGCGGACCGGGTCCACGACGCCCCAGCCGACGTAGGGGTCGTGGCCGTTGACGGCGCGTTCGGCGGTCTGCTCGATTTGGGCGACGACCTCGTGCTGCTTCCACTTGGGGTGCTTGGCACGGATGAGGGCCGCGACGCCGGCGACGTAGGGGGCGGAGAAGCTGGTTCCGTTGTCGACGCACTGGCCGCCGCCGGGGACGGTGGAGACCATGTCGACGCCGGGGGCCGCGACGCCGACGAAGTCGCCGGCCTGGGAGAAGGGGGCGCGCTCGTTGTTGCGGTCGGAGGAGCCGACGGCGAGGACGCCCTTGTAGGCGGCGGGGTAGGTCTTCTTGACCTTGCCGTCGATGCCGTCGTTGCCGGCGGAGGCGACGACGACGACGTCGTGCGCCAGGGCGTTGTTGATCGCGCGTTCTAGGTTGTTGTTGGACTGCAGCGGTTTGACGGTGTCCTGGGAGATGTTGATCACTCGGGCGCGCCTGTCGACCGCCTTGTCGATGGCGTCCGCCATCGTGTCCGTGGTGCCCGAGCCCTTTTCGTCGTTCTGGCGGATCGGAAGGATCTTGGCGGCCGGTGCGAGGCCGACGAAGCCCGTGCCGTCGTGGGGGCGGGCGGCGATGATGCCGGCGACCTTGGTGCCGTGGCCGACCAGGTCGTCCGTGCCGTCGCCCTTCTTGCCCTTTTCCAGGCTGTTCTTGCCGGGTTTGCGGACCTCGAAGCCGAGCTTGGCGTCGACCGCGTCGGTGAGCTGTGGGTTCTTGTTGTCGACGCCCGTGTCGATGACGGCAACGAGAACGGGGCGGCCGGTGTCCTTGTCGATGCCCTTGGTGTCCTGCCACAGCTGGTCGAGCAGGACGCGCTGCAGCGACCAGGGGGTGCCCTTGATCTGTTTGGCGGGGTATGTGCACTCGCCTGTGCCCGCCAGGGATAGGGGTCCCGCCGGTATCGCCGGGCCTTGGGACGCGGAGAGGGCTGTGAGGGCCGCCGCTGTTGATAGGAAGAGTGCCTTCTTCGTCCTCTTCCGCTGCGTGTTCCTCATCGGCTACGACCCCTGCGGCTGCTTGGCGCTGTTGGTGTCCAGGCGCGGTCCCCTCGGCAGGAACTCCGACCAGTTGGCGGGTACGGGCACCGGAATGAGTTCCTTGTAACCGAGCCTTATCTGAGCCTGATTGACGTCCTGCTGCGCGGAATTGGTTCCCGACTGATCGGAACTGCCATCGCTGATCTTCGACTTGTCTGTATCACTGTCGTTGTTGGACTGGACCACATAGCGAAGCCCGGTGTCCGTGACGAGAAAGATCGCGCCGCTCGTGTTCTGGCGGCCGGCGACCTGGCGATAGAGCAGGCCGGAGCCCGGGGTCACGTACGCGCTGGTGGCGCCGTCCGGGATGGTGGCGGGGAAGTCGGTGCCCGCCCAGGTGGCCAGTTCGGGCGTGTGCTTGGACGTCATTCCGCTCATGATGCTGCAGACGGTGTCCCGCTCGGCGCTGCCCTGGGTCTCCTGCTGCTCGATGGAGTTGGCCTGCTCCGGGATCTTCGTCGGCCACTCGTACTTGTCGTAGAAGTCCCCCTCCGGGGTGAAGGTCGCGCCGCTCACCCGCTCCGCCCGGCCGGCCTGGCCGAGGTCCTTGAGCTGTTCGCTGCTGAGGAGGAGCTTTTCGATGAACTCCGAGATGCGCTGCACCTTGCCCTGCAGGACGACGTAGTACTGGGTGCCGGTGCCGGTGTTCGCTTCGAGGACCATGCCGACCTTGTCGGCGTCGTCCGGGAGGGTGCCGACTCCGGCGTCGGCACCGATCCGGCCCGGGACCTCGGGGAAGGAGATGGGTGCGCCGTCCCGGAAGGTCGCCAGCCAATCCTTGGTGACGCGCTGCGGTTTGGCGCCGTCCCGGAAGATGGAGCGGAGCAGGAGGTCGTACTTCTCCGACGGCAGCTGCTTCCACTTGGCGCCGCCGATCAGATACTTGGTGCCCTGTGGATCGACCAGATAGCGGGCGTCGTCCTGGCCCTGCACATAGAGGGCCTGGGCGCCGCTCAGCCGCTGCGAGCTCCGCAGCTTCTTGCCCTTCGGGTCGCGATCGGAGAAAAGGAAAACCGCCTTTTGGGTGGTTTTCCCCTTGCCTCCGGGCTGCTCGCAGACGGCCCACTCCTTCTGCTTGGCCGCCTCGTCGGCGCTGGGCAGGCGGTCGGGAGCGTACGGGATGCCGATCGTCGGGCCGCGCGGGATGTGGCCGTTGTCGAGCTCGGACTCCTTCACCTTGACGACGCTGGACTTGTCGCCGGTGAGCAGGAGCTTGGCGGAGGCGAAGTTGAGGACGGGGTGCAGCTGCACCTTGCCGTCGGTCTTGAGGATGACATAGCGGGTGGTGGAGTTGGAGCCGACGATGACGTGGGCGCCCACCTCGTCCCAGCCCTTGGGGGCGACCGGCTTGAACATGCCCCAGGCCCCGAATCCGGCGAGGATCAGGGCGCCTATGACGACGCCGGGGAGGACCGTACGCAGCGGGCGCGGGGCGCCCTCCTCCGTACCGCTCGGTGAGGGTTGCAAGAACGCAGCGACTGTCCGCTTCTTCGCGAATGTATAGGCGTTGAGCTCATCCCGCCGTGATGCCATCTTTAGCCGTATCTCCCCGCTTTTCGGCCTCGGCCTTCGGGCACTGCCCTCGGTCCGGGTGTCGTACCGACCCTCTACTATGCCGGGAAGGAATTGGCTCGTGTCGCTCGGGGACGATCCGGCCACGGACGTCCGCCGGGCCTTTCGGGTGTGTTTCGGACTTTAAGGGGCTGACGGGGATGGCTGCCGCCACGCGCGCACGCACCGCGGGGAGCGGATCCGGTCGGAGAGGGTCGGGCGAATCTCGTCCGCGGGCTTCCTCCGGGTCTTCGCCCGCCCCCGCGCCCGCATCGGCGGTGCCACCCGCCTCGGGAGCGGTCACGCCGCGGCCGGCCTCCCGGTCGGGCAGTTTCGGGCCGGTGCGGCTGCAGCAGCTGGTGCTGATCGAGATGGCCGCGGCGATCGTGCTGGTCGCGTGGGTCGTCGACGAGCTGATGCTGGTGCCCGCCGCGGCCGTGGGCCTGGTGCTGGTGCTGCTCGCCGTCGTACGCCGCCGTCAGCAGCCCATATCGGAGTGGCTGAGCACCGCCGGCTCGCTGCGGCGGCGCAAGCGGCTGGCGGCGAAGCCCCTCGACGCGGGCACGGACCCCGGCTTCGCGATCGCCGTGGAGTGCGATCCGGCGCTGCGTACTCTGACGTTCATCGACCGCGACCGGCGCGCAGTGGGCATGGTCGGGGACGGCACCTTCCTGACGGCGGTGATTCAGGTGGAGGCGGTGGACGCGCCGCTGCGGCCGCAGCGCGCGCAGCAGCCGCTCCCGCTGGCCCTGCTGCGGGACGCCATGGAGGTGGACGGGATCCTGCTGGAGTCGGCGCAGGTCGTCCAGCACACACTGCCCGCGCCCGCGTACCATCTGCCGGCCCAGTCGCTGGCCCTGCGCAACTACGCGCCGCTGCAGGCGCAGACCGGCGCGCCCGCGGTCCGTATGACGTGGGTGGCGCTGAAGTTCGACCCGGAGCTGTGCCCGGAGGCCGTGGCCGCGCGCGGCGGCGGCATGGGCGGCGCGCAGCGGTGTCTGCTGCGCGCGGCGGACCAGCTGGCGAGCAGGCTGCAGGGGGCCGGCTTCGGGGTGACGGTGCTGACGGAGGAGTCGCTGACCGCCGCGGTCGCGACCGCCGCGAGCGCCAACCAGCGGGCCACGGCGCAGGCCGGGCGGCGGGACACGCTCAACCGCCGCACTCTGGAGAGCGCGCGGGCCTGGCGGTGCGACGACCGCTGGCACACCGCCTACTGGATCGGTCGCTGGCCGCAGTTGGATGCGGCGTCGGCTCCGCTGCCCCAGCTGGCCGCGCTGCTGACCTCGCTGCCCGCGCTGTCGACGACCCTCAGCCTCACGCTGCGCCGCGGTGGCAAGCTGGGCGGTCGGCACGCGCCGACCATCAGCGGCCATGTGCGGATCACCGGCCGTAGCGCCGATGAGCTGGTCAGCATCCGCAAGGAGCTGGAGCGTACGGCGCGCGGGGGGCGGATCGGGCTGGTGCGGCTGGACCGCGAGCAGGTGCCCGGTGTCCTCGCCACTCTGCCCCTGGGAGGGACCCGCTGATGGCCACGCCCGCAACCGCCCCGAACGGCGCCGGTTTTCCCGGCCACGGTCCTGGATTCCCCGGTCCTGGTCTCCCCAGCCCTGGCTCCGGTCCGGGTTTTCCCGGCCCCGGGCAGGCGCCCGAGCCGGAGCCCGCGCCCGCGCCGCCGCGCAAGCAGTGGTCCGGCTTCGGGCTGCTCGGGCCGCGCCGGCAGCGCCATGAGGTGCCGCCCGAGCAGTTCGAGTCGCTTGCGCTGCCCATCGGCGACGACGGCATCGTGATCGGCGCGGACGGGCAGGGGCAGCCCGCGGTGCTGGGGCTGCACCGCCCCTCTCCGTTCAACGTCCTGTTGGTCGGCAGCCTGTGGACGGCGCAGGTGATCGGCCTGCGCACGGTCGCCACGGGCGCCCGGGTCACCGTGGAGACCGGCCGGCAGCAGATGTGGACGTCGCTGGCCCAGGCCGCGAACAACAACCAGCAGTGCATCACCCTGCACGACGTGGGGCGGGTGCCGCCGCAGGGCGCCTCGGTCAGCAGCCCGGTGCTGGTCGTCCGGGACGCCGGGATGCGGCCGCCGCGGGGTCGGGTGACCGCCGCGCCCTGGCAGTCCGTACTGACGCTGCTGCCGTATCTCAGCCCGGTCGCCCCCCGGTTGATGGAGAACGCGGGCCTGGTCGGCATCCAGCGGGTGTCCCCGGACGAGGCGACGCAGATCGGCCGCATCATGGGGTTGCCCGCCGTCGACGTGTCCGCGCTGTCCACGCTGGCGGACGGGGTCACTCTCTGGTGCACCCGCCATGCGCGGCTGTACGTGGCGACGCAGCCGACCGACGCCGAGTCGGGTCTGCTGGGCGCGCCGCGCCGTATGGACTGACGGGCAGTTGGGCTGAGGGGCAGATGGACTGAGTCAGGCGAGCGAGGGGCCGGTTCGCGATTAAGGGCTCCGGGGCGGCTGTCAAGTTCGATTGCCTCGGCGCGCTCGGCGGACGACACTGGGCGCGACCGTGCCCACGCGGCTCCTTTCCGTGAGCACGTTGGTTTCCGCAGTTTCCGAAGGGACGTACGCACCAATGGCCGACGCCAACGAGAAGGCAGAGCTGTACGCGCTCGACATCTCCGATGTCGAGTGGCTCAGCGCGCCCGGCAGCGCCTCCGAAGACCGGGTGGAGATCGCCTATCTGCCGGGCGGCGCGGTCGCCATGCGGAACTCGGCCGATCCCGAGACGGTGCTGCGCTACACCGAAGCCGAATGGCGCGCCTTTGTGCTCGGCGCGCGGGACGGTGAATTCGACCTGCAGTGAACTGCTGTGAGCGGCCCGATGGCGGTCAGCGGCAGAAAGCCATGATCATCTCTTCGGCCGCTCCCGAGCCCGTCAACCGGTCGGACGCGATATAGAAAACGCCGTTCCGGTAGACCCGGGTCGCGGAGGCGAGGCCGGCCTCCGCGACCCGGGTCGCGCTCGGCAGCCGCAGCAGTGTCCTGGGCCTGCCGCCGCCCGTGCCGATGCCCACGACGGAGCCCGCCGTACGGTCCGTCGGCTCCTCGTACGCGATCAGGGCCCCGCCCTCCGCGCTCAGCGGGAACAGCGTCCGGCCGGGCACCTTGGCCGCCCACTTCCGCTGCCCCGTCCTCAGGTCGAAGGCGTGGATCTCGCTGCTCGGGCGCCCGTCACGGGCCAGCGTCAGCTCGGTCGGGAGGTAGAGCGTGTCCGAGGAGACCGCGACGCCCCGGCAGCCGCCCAGCTTGGTGCCGAAGAGGTCCAGACCGCACTCCGGTTGATAGGACCGCTTGCCCAGGTCGAGGGTCGAGCGCCGCTTGCCGCGATCCGATAGCGCGAGAACGCCACCCGACTTGTGGTGGTCATCGGCGAGGGCGATGACAACGGGGGCGGTCGAGAAGATCGTGCTGACCTTGTAGCCCTTGCGTACGCGGTAGGTCCAGGAGACCTCGTCCGTGGATGTGTTGATCCGCTGCAGCCCCGCGGTGCCGTCGTCGCAGGAATAGGCGCGCAGCAACGCCCGGCCGCCCGCGAAGCCGTCCACATCGCAGCCCGGGCCGGGTGCGCCGGGCGAGACCTGGCGGCCGTCGTCGACCTTGAGGACGGCCGAACCGCCGTACCAGGAGAGGCCGACCAGATCACCGCTCTGTGCCAGGCCCATGCCGAGGTGGTCGCCGCCGGAGGCAGTGGCGGCATGGGGAGTGGAGGCGCCCTGAGTGGCGGCTCGTGGGGTGGGGGCGTCCGGTGCGGAGGGGGCCGTATACGGGGCGCGCCGGTCCCAGAGCTTGACGCCCTTGTCGAGGTCGATGAGCGCCAGCCGACCGCACTCGTCCTTACCGCCGCCGCGGTAGGCGATGACCACCTTGCCGTCGGTGGGGGATTCGGGGACCGCGCACACCGCATCACGGAGCTTGACGGTCCACTTGGGCTCGCCGTGGTCGCCGTAGGCGATGACCCTGTTCTGGACGGGCTTGACGACATAACCGTCCATCACCCAGAAGCCGGGGATGTCGGCGCCGGTCTTGGGGGCCCGGGGCGCGGGTTTCCGGAACAGCACCCTCGCCTCGCCCGGCCGGCGCGCATCGTCGGGGCCGCTCTCGCCGCCGTGCCGACCGCTGGTGGTGCCGGGCCCGCCGTTGGGCCCGGTCGGGACCGCGTCCGTATGCCGTCCGGCCCGGTCGGTGTCCCGCGTCCTCGGCCCGGCGTCGGGCCGCCCGCCGCCGTACCCCACCGCGGCCCACACCCCGACTCCCACCGAAGCGAACAGGGCGGCCACGGCCGCGCCGACGACAAGGGACTTGCGACGTCTGTCACGCTCTCGTCCACCGCCCGCCGGAGGCGACGGCGGCCGGTCGGGGGGCTGGGGCGGCTGCGGCGGTTGCGGCATCGCGCTTACCTCTTACCCGGGTCCACGGACCGGTCGGCCTCCCCCCGCGATCCAGAAGGCCGTTCCTCCCGGAAAGGAGCGATTCGGTCGGGATCCCGCTGTACGAAGGGCATTCGAGCGGGGAATCTTTGTATCACCCGGGGCAGGGGTACACCGATGGTCGTGCGGCCACCTGTTGGCGCCGCCCGGTCCGTACGCGCGCCGGGCCATGGGCGTATTGACGGGCACAGCGCGCGAAGAGGTACAAGGAGAAAGTGTGCGCGCGGCATACGGGATGTTGCCATGACACGTGCGTCCGGTACCGGACAGGTTCGAGGGCGGGGACGGGCCTGCCCCCACGGCGCCCATGGTGATTAGTCTTGGTGTGCACGATGGAGAACCTGATCTCGGGTTCCCGGCGTCGCAACGGGGAAAGCCGAGCGGTCGGACGACAGTAACGATCGGCAACGATCGGCCTCGCCAAGAATTTCAAAGGTGCTCGACCACACCAGGAGGCATTGTGAGTAGCGATCGGGACGAGATCCGCGCGGGCGGAACCACACCCGGCGATGATCGGTCCGACGCGGAGACCGAGCACACGGGCGAATTCACCATCGATTACACCCCGCCTGCCTGGTACACGCAGAACGCCTCCTCGTCGTCGGCGGCGCCGGGCGGTCCGGGTGCCGGGGTCGGCGGGAGCGCATCGGCGCCGCCTCCGCCCCCGGCGGGCGGTCCGGTGGCTACGCCCGGGGTTCCCGAGCCGCACGGCTTCACACCCGCGTGGCCGGCGGCGGGTGCGTCCGCCCCCGGCACTCCCCCCGCCGGAACCCCCGTGGGGCAGGCCGCGGGCGAGTTCGCCGCCGAGCGCCCCCAAGCGTCGGGCGCGCCGTCGGATTTGCCGGATTCATCCGACTACACGCTCCAGCCCAGCGCTCCAGCCCCTCCCACGGTTCCCGCCCCTCCCACGGCTGACGCCCCGACAGCTGACACCGCGTCGCCGTCCGGGGCCGGTGGGGAGGGACCGGCCGGGGACGGCCACGCGGCGGGCCAGGCCCCGGGCGCGGGCGACGCCCCCGAGGGGCGGGAGCCCGCGGCTCCCCAGGTCGCCGATGTCGCCGAGGCCCCCGCGACAGCGGACGCCGGCACGGCCGCGACCGGTTCCGGCCACGTCCGGGACGACGCGGCGCCGCAGCCCGGCGATTCCGGTTCCGGTACCGGTTCCAGTACCGATTCCGGTTCCGGTTCCGGTTCCGGCGACGTGGGTGGCCACGCCACCATGCGGTTCTCCCCCGCCGCCCTGCACCGTGAGATCGCGGAGCGGGCGGGCGACGGGACCGGCGGCGCTGATGGTCCCGGTGGGGCCGAGCCGTCCGATGCTGTTCCCGCCGACGTGCCCCCCGCCCCTCCCGCGCCCGCCGACGCCGCCCCGCCCGCCGACGCGGCGCAGAGCGGCGATGTGCGCAGCGAGGGCACCCTGCGGTTCTCCACCGCCTCCCTGCGCCGCGACATCGCCGAGCGCAGAGCCAAAAGCACCGAAGGGGCGGACCCTGTGCCGCCTGAGGGCCAGGGCTCCGAGCCCGGACCCCAGGACGCGCCGCCCGCCGGGCAGCCGCCGCAGTCCGGCCAGCAGCCCGCCGCGTGGGCCCCGCCGGGCGCTCCGCAGGCCGGTCTGCCCCCGCTGCCCCCGGACTTCCAGCCCGCCGCGCCGCAGAGCGCGGGCGGTGCTACGGGCGCGCCGGGCGCGGCCGAAGCGCCGGGTGGCGGCGCACAGCCCGTCCCGGGCGCGGCGTGGTCGGCCCAGGGCGCCGCTGCCGCGGGTCCGGGCGCACCGCTTCCGCAGCAGCGTACGGACGCCCCGCAGCAGGCGCCCGGCGCGACCGGCGGGCCCGGTGCGGACGGCTCGTTCGCACAGCAGGCCGCCGCGTGGCCGCCGCCGGCCCCGGGCACCGAGGGGCAGCCCGCCCCCGGCACCCCGACCGGCCCTCAGGCTTCCCCGGCGGCCCCCGGCCAGGCCCCGGCGGGCCCGCAGCAGGGCGGCTACGGCTTCCCCGGCCCGGCCGCCGGACCCGGAAACCCACAG
>NZ_JBSFMM010000076.1:0-47910 GCF_053599555.1 Streptomyces sp. NPDC000941 | reverse complement strand
CGACACGCCGTCGCTTCGGCGTGTCGCTGTCTCATACTCACCACAACCAAGACCTGCGACGGGGAGTGGGGCGGGGGCGGTCCTGTCCGTCGGTGCTCGCCTGTCCGTCGCGCTCCCGCGCCCCGATCGAGCGCACCGTTGGGCTGGCCGGTCGGCCACCGCGCGGCAGCAGCTGCGGCGGAGCGCAGCGGAGCCAGCCTTAAGCTCAGCCGTCCACCAGGCCGAGGAACCGGAACAACCGGCCAGCTGCCCCCCCTTCCCCCTTCTCGCCGGCGCTTTGGACCCGGAGGGTCCGAGACGAAACCCGCACCCGCCCGAACCGAATGCCGCGAGACGGCGCACAGGCGAAGCGCATCTGCACCCGCGAAGGTCGGTAGCGATCCGGCCCGGAACGTGCCTGGTCCCGCGCGGCGCGGGTTCCCCATCGGCCGCCCGACGCAACCCCGGCCCGGAACGGGACCGACCTGCCAGTCAGCCACGGCCGCCCCCGGCGGGTGCCGGGCCGTCACCTTCGTCGTACGAGGGCAGGCGGGCGCCCCTGCTCTCGGCGACCCGCAGCACATCGCGCAACGCCTCACACAGGCGTTCCGCGAGGTAGCGGAGTTCTCGCGCATCCGCTTGGGGGGCGTCCAGCAACGCTCGGGCGTGCCGGATCGCAGACATGGCCGGAGCGGGACGTCTGCGGCTGCACGTACTGCCCTACAGCGCTGGAGCTCACGCGCTCCAGCAGAGTCTGCTCACTCTCATGAGCTTTGAGGACTCCGCCCCGGTGGCCTACGTCGAGGCCTTCCTCACTGGCAACTTGATCGATGATCCGTCACTGGTGAAGGCCAGCCAGACCGCCTACGCTCTGGCGCTGAGCGACGCGTTGTCGCAGCAGAAGTCACTGGCCCTCGTCAGGGCGGCAGCAGAGGAACACGCGCATGGTCAGCAGTGAGCACACCGTCTCCGACGCGTCCACCTTCACCGGGTGGTACAAGTCCAGTTACAGCGGCGGTAATCAGGCCGAATGCCTTGAGGTCGCCCGAGGCCACGCCGACATACCTGTCCGCGACAGCAAGGCCCCCGAGGGCCCGGCCCTCGTGTTCGAGACGCCCGCGTGGTCCGTGTTCGTCTCCGCCGTCAAGCACGGGGAGTTCCCGACCACCTGACCCCGCCCCACACCGTCTATTCTCATCCGGGTTGCGCCGTTGACCAGGCGAAGATGGCGGGGGGAGCCAAACCATCATGAGCGGTACGAAGGCGGACGGGCCTGATGAGCCGGACGGCCATGTCGATGGAGGCATCAAGCCGCTCGCGGTGAGCGACCCGGCGCGCATAGGCCCGTATCTGTTGCTCGGGCGGCTTGGGGCCGGCGGGATGGGGCGGGTGTTCCTCGCGCGGTCGGACAGCGGTCGGACCGTGGCCGTGAAGGTGGTGCACGAGGAGCATGTGTCCGACGAGCACTTCAGGGCGCGGTTCCGGCGGGAGATCGAGGCGGCGCGGAGGGTCGGGGAGCGGTACACGGCGCCGGTGCTCGACGCGGGGCCGGACGACGAACCGCCGTGGGTCGCCACGGGATACGTTCCCGGGCTCTCGCTTGAGCAAGTCGTCAAACGGCACGGGCCGTTGCCGACGTCGACCCTGCACGCCCTCGCCGATGGGCTGCTGAAGGCGCTCAAGGACATTCACGGCGCCGGGATCGTGCACCGCGATCTGAAGCCGTCCAACGTGATGCTCACCATGGACGGTACGAAGGTCATCGACTTCGGGATCGCGCGGGCTCTGGAGACGTCCGTCGAGTCCTTGTTGACCAGCACGGGGATGGTCGTCGGGTCTCCCGGGTTCATGTCGCCCGAGCAGGTGCGCGGGCAGCGCGCGGGGGTCAAGAGCGATGTGTTCACCCTCGGGTGCGTGCTGACGTATGCGGCGACCGCGCGACTGCCGTTCGGGAAGAGGGCGGCCAATCAGCACGCGGTGATGTTCGAGATCGTGGAGGGCGAGCCCGATCTGACGGGGGTCGAGGACGCCTCGCTGCGGGCGCTCATCGCCCGCTGTCTGGTGAAGGACGTCGATCAACGTCCGGACGTAGACGCCTTGTTGGAGGACCCCGAGCGGGTGCGTCCCCCCGCCACGCGCGGCGACTGGCTGCCTGCCGGTGTCGTCGCGCACCTCGCGCGGCAGTCCGCACGGCTGCTCGACGCCGAGGCGGCGCCACTGCGGGAGGAGTCCACAGACCTGGCGACCGTCGGGCTGCGGCCGAAGGACGGGCCTCCCAAAGTCGACCCAGCCGGACCGGTCGACCCGGGCGCCGGAGCCTCGAAGCAGGAGCGGGAGCCGAAGCCTCGTCGGCGCCGCAGGCTCATCGCGCTGCCCATCGTCGTCGTCATCACCGCAGGCGGCGGCACGGTCGCCCTGCTTCAGCCCTTTGGGGGTGGCGGCGGGGGCGGAACGCATGCCCAGTCACCGAGCAGTGGCGCGAGCGCCGCTTCTGGTGGCAGCACCTCGCCGAGCGCGCCCGACAGTTCGCCTTCCAAGGGACAAAAGAAGAAGAGCGGGGACGACGGCAAGAAGGGTAGGGAGACGGACAAGCCGAACGCCCAGAAGAGCAACCGTAGCTCCGGGTCGTCGGATGATGACGGCGGCAGCAGTTCATCCAGTGGCGACAGTGGTTCCGACAACGGCGGGTCCGGCTCTTCTCCGGGCTCGGGCGGCGGTAAGTCAACCGCGGGCGGCGGAGGTTCATCCGGCTCCAGCGGCACGTCCTCCGGGTCGCCGCCGCCCGCTATGAAGAGCTACCGGCTTGATTACACCAACTCCTGTGTCGGCGCGTGTGACATGCCGCTCAAGGTGAGCTGGTCGGCGATCTCCCGGGCGACCAGGTACGACATCCGCTACACCAACAAGGGCAGCAACTACACGGAGAAGAACGTCAACACGGTCTACTCCACGGGGGGCACCAGCTACACGATCAAGGGCCCCTTCTCCGGTGACGAGATCTGCGTCACGGTGCGCGCGGCCAACACCCACGGCGCCTCCGCCTGGGCGGAGACCTGGTGCGGCACGGTGCCCTACTAGCCCCCCTTCAAAAAATCGCTTGACGCAGAGCAAGCGATTTTTTTAAGGGGTGGGGGCGCCATGCCGACGGGGAGACCGGCGGTACGGCGCCACCTGCGGGCCCGGTCGATGATCCACGGTCCGCTGAATTCATGACTTCCTGTACTCTCATACGTGTGCTGACCGTTGCCTCCGACATCGAGGTGCTGGCGCGGTTCGGCCGCGCGCTCGCCGACCCGATCCGCTGCCGCGTCCTGCTCGCCCTGCGCGACGCCCCCGCCTACCCCGCCGATCTCGCCGACGCGCTCGGCATCTCGCGCACCCGGCTGTCGAACCACCTGGCGTGCCTGCGCGACTGCGGCCTGGTCGTCACCGTGCCCGACGGCCGCCGCACCCGCTACGAGCTCGCCGACGAACGCCTCGGCCACGCGCTGGACGACCTGCGCACCGCTGTGGTGGCCGTCGCCACCGACCGCACGTGCGTCGATGCCGAGACCAAGGGGTGCTGCTGATGACCGCGATATCCCTCGGGCCGTCCCCCGCCCGGCGCGACGCGCTCACCCGCCGGATACGGCTGCTCGTGGCCGCGACCATCACCTACAACGTCATCGAGGCGGTCGCCGCCCTCACCGCCGGCACCGTCGCCTCCTCCACCGCGCTGATCGGCTTCGGTCTGGACTCGATCATCGAAGTCTCCTCCGCCGCCGCGGTCGCCTGGCAGTTCTCCGCCTCCGAGCACCACGTACGGGAGACCCGCGAGAAGACCGCCCTGCGGATCATCGCCGTCTCGTTCTTCGCGCTCGCCGCGTACGTCACCGTCGACGCCGCACGAGCCCTGACCGGCACCAGTGAGGCCGAACGCTCCATCCCCGGCATCGTGCTCGCCGCGCTCTCCCTCGCGGTCATGCCGTTTCTGTCCGCCGCCCAGCGCCGCGCCGGCCGCGAACTCGGGTCCGCATCGGCGGTCGCCGACTCCAAGCAGACGCTCCTGTGCACGTACCTGTCCGCCGCGCTCCTGGTCGGCCTGGTGCTCAACGCCACCCTCGGCTGGTCATGGGCCGACCCGATCGCCGCCCTCGTCATCGCCGCCGCCGCTGTGAAGGAAGGCCGCGACGCCTGGCGAGGCAAGGGCTGCTGCGCGGCCCCGGCCACCGCGGCGGTCCCGTCCGCCGACGCCGAGCAGGACGCCCGTCCCGAGCAGGACTCCCGTCCCGAGCAGGACGCCTGTGCCTGCCGTCCCGGCTGCGACTGCTGCGGCTGACCATCTGCCACATCGGGGCGGCAAGCAGCAAATCATGGCCGCCATCGGCTTCCGCACCCACACCGACCTGCTGCTGTGCCGACGACCGGATCACCGGGGTATTTTACGCGGGTCTACGGTAGTTGACTGGTCGTGCGTCGTCACGCGTATGCCAGAGGTGTGGAGAGGGAGGGATCGCGTGGCGGGAATTCGGCCGCTGAAACCGGGAGATCCGCGTGACATTGCGGGTTACGCGCTCCAAGGGCGGCTGGGGGCGGGCGGCATGGGGACGGTGTACCTCACCGCCACACGGGGCGGGCAGCCGATCGCGCTGAAGGTGGTGCATGACGAGTTCGCCGAGGACCCGAAGTTCCGGCAGCGGTTCGAGCAGGAGGTGCGCGCCAGCCGGCAGGTGCGGGGGCGCTACATCCTGCCGGTCGTCGACAGCAACACCCAAGGGGCCATGCCCTGGCTGGCCACCGAGTACGCCCCGGGCCTGTCGCTCGCGACGGCTGTCACCACACACGGACCGCTGCCGCCGGACGCGGCCCTGCGGCTGATCGCGGGCGTGGCCCACGCGCTGGAGGCCATCCACGCGGTGCAGGTCACCCACCGGGATCTCAAGCCGGGGAATGTCATCCTGGCGCCGGACGGCCCCGCCGTCATCGACTTCGGGATCGCGCGGGCCGCCGAGGCCACTCCGCTGACCGGCACCGACATGCGCATCGGCACCCCCCTGTACATGTCTCCGGAACAGCTCAGGGGTACCGCGGTGACCCCGGCCATCGATGTCTTCGCGCTCGGCCTGACCGGGTACGTCGCCGCGACCGGCGTCCACCCCTTCGGGGACGGGCCGGGCCCGGCCGTGCTGTACCGCATCGATCGCGATGTCCCCGATCTCACCGCCTGCCCGGCGGAGATACGGCCCGTCATCAGCCGCTGCCTGGCGAAGGACCCCGCGGCGCGGCCCACGCCCGCCGAGGTGGTGGCCCTCTGTCGACAGGCCGGAGCCAAGCTCGGCCTGACCGAGGTGCTTCCGACCACCGGGTGGCTGCCTCCGGCCTTCCTTCCCGCGCCCGCGCCGCCCCCCACATTGCCCATGCAACCTCAGCCGTCGGCCCAGACGGTCCAGTCGGCCCAGACGCCTTCCTCGACGCCCGCCTCGCCGTCCATACCCCCGAGAACCGTCTACGACCCGCAATCCGGAGGGCGGCCGGGGAATCCCCGGAAGCGCCGACTGGTAACGGGCCTTGCGGCGCTCGCCGTCGTCGCGATCGCCGTCGCCGCCGCGCTCATCTGGCTCCCGAACCGAGGCGACGACAAGAACGACGGCGCCTCCTCGTCGCACTCCTCGCAGGGCAGCACACCGCAGAAAACCCCGTCGGAGGAGTCCTCACAGGAAAAGACCTCCCCCGCGAACCCCCCGGCGAAGGCCGGGTCACCCCCAAAAGCATTAGATTCGACCGTTAAAACATTCACCAACGCGGCGACCGGACGTTGCCTGGACAGTAACGGCGACGGAGAAGCCTACGCATTCGACTGCAACGGTGGCGGCTTCCAGAAATGGACTGCGGCCGGGAAGGGATTCAGTCTGCGTGATGCGGCAAGCGATATGTGCATGGGCAGTGACGATGCCGGCGAGCTGAGTATGTCCACTTGTGATGACACCGATCAGCAGCGGTGGAACATATCCAACAAGTCCGTACTGCGCAATGCGACGACCGGTCTCTGTCTGGAGGCCAACGACGACGGCACGTTGCGCACGATCGAATGCGACAGCAGCGATCGCCAGAAGTGGAACATCTCCGGCGACAGTTCCGTGCTGCGCAATGTGGCGGCTGATCGCTGCTTGAGCGCCAGCGGCTCCGGTGGCCCGCACTTGAGCGACTGCTCCGAGAATGGGAGCGACGACGGGAAGTGGAATATATCGGGGGAAGAGTTCGAACTGCGTGACGTGGCGACCGATCTCTGCCTGGACAGCAACGAATCCGGCGAGGTGTACACGCATTCATGCAATGAGGGCGATTATCAGGGCTGGGATACCTCCGGCGACAATTCCACTCTGCACAACGTGAAGACCGGTCTCTGCCTGAAAGACACCGAATCTCCTTTGGAGAACGGCTATCAACTGCAGACGATCGAATGCGATGAAAGCGACGATCAGAGCTGGACTGCCGCCGCACCATAGGCAGCTGATCTCCTGGCCCTGAAGCGCCCCTCTCCGCTGTGGCAGAGAGGGGCGCTGAGGCAGGGGAGCAGTCCACGCCCCAAAAAATGGCGTTGCTCTAGATGACGAGGCTCAGCAGCCCCGCGACCACGAAGCCCGCCACCGACAGCACCGACTCCAGCACGGTCCACGACTTGAGCGTGTCCCGCTCGGAGATGCCGAAGTACTTCGCGACCATCCAGAACCCGCCGTCGTTGACATGCGAAGCGAAGATCGAGCCCGCCGAGATGGCCATGATGACCAGCGCCAGATGCGCCTGCGAGTAGTCGCCCTCGGTCAGCATCGGGGAGACGATCCCCGCCGTGGTGACGATCGCGACCGTCGCCGAGCCCTGCGCGACGCGCAGCACCACCGAGATCAGCCAGGCCAGCAGGATGACCGGCAGCCCCGCGCTGTCGAAGGCGTCGGCCAGCGCCTGGGCCACGCCGCTGCCCTTGAGCACCGCGCCGAAGACCCCGCCCGCGCCGACGACCAGCAGGATGTTGCCGATCGGCTTGAGGGAGGCGGTGGAGACGGTCTCCAGGGACTTACGGGACCAGCCGCGCCGGATACCCAGCAGGTAGTAGGCCAGCAGCAGGGCGATGGTCAGCGCCACGAAGGGGTGGCCGAAGAACTCGATCACCGAGCGGCCGGTGCTGGGGTCAAGCGCGATGGAGGAGAAGGTCGCGCAGAGGATGAGGACCAGCGGGGTGCCGATGATCGCGAGGACGGTGGAGACCGGCACCGGCCGCTCCGCGGGCGTGGCCCCCGCGGCGCGCTGCTCGGCGGCGACGGCCTCCTTGGACTCCTCGGCCGCCTCCAGCATGTCCTGCGGTACGGGGACGAAGAGGCGGTTGCCGATCCACGCGGCGTACGCCCAGGCGGCGAGCACGGACGGGACTCCGACGAGGATGCCCATCAGGATGACCCAGCCCAGGTCGACGTGGAGCAGCCCGGCCGCGGCCACCGGGCCGGGGTGCGGGGGCAGAAAGGCGTGGGTCATGGACAGGCCGGCCAGCATCGGCATCGCGTAGAGAACGATCGACTTGCCGCTGCGCTTGGCTGCCGCGTAGACGATCGGCGCGAGGACGAAGATGCCGACGTCGAAGAAGACGGGTATGCCGAAGATCAGGCCGGTCAGGCCCATCGCGAGCGGCGCGCGCTTCTCGCCGAACAGGCCGAGCAGCCGGGCGCTCAACGCCTCGGCGCCGCCGGAGACTTCGAGGATCGCGCCGAGCATGGTGCCCAGGCCGATGATGATGGCTATGTGGCCGAGGATGCCGCCCATACCGGACTCGATGAGCGAGACGGCGTCGGACTTCTGGACCGTGCCGAAGAGTTCGGTGACCGACAGACCGGCGGCCAGGCCCACCGCGATGGACACGCCGAGCAGCGCCACGAAGGGCTGCAGCCGGGCCTTGATGATCAGGAAGAGCAGCAGGGCGATGCCCAGGGCGGCGACGGTCAGCAGACCGGCGGTGCCGTCGATGATCATGAGGAGACCACCGGTGTGGGGTGGGGCCTCGGGAGCTGGGGCGGCGGTGAGCGGCATAGGGGGCTCCGGTTTTCGGGTAGGGGGGACCGCCACACGGCGGGGGGCCGCGCGCGGGGGAACTGGGGGTGCGGGTACGGAGGTTCAGAACGCTGGATTCCGACGAGGGTGGTGCGGGGGCGGAGGGAGTAGGGCGAGCGGCGGGGTACGGCGGGCGGGGCTGACCCCGCCCGCCGACCCGGACGCGGGCGCGGGCGCGGGTGTCAGCCGAGGACGGCGAGCGCGTCGATCTCGATGAGCAGCCCGGCGGGAAGGCCGACGTAGACGGTCGTACGGGCCGCCGGGGCCTCCTTCAGGTCCGCGAAGAAGTCGTTGTAGATCTCGTTGAGTTCGGCGAAGTGGGCGGTGTCGGTGAGGTAGACGCGCACCATCACCACGTCCTCCCAGCTCGCCCCGCCCGCCTCCAGGACGGACTGCACATTGCGCAGGGTCTGCAGGGTCTGCTCGCGCAGCGTCGGCCCGACCGGGGCCGGCGCCTGGCCCGGGACCGCGGGGCCGAAGCCGACCTGCCCGGCGACCTGGAGGAGGTTGCCCTTCTTGACGCCGTGCGAGAACTTGGCGGGGGGCGTGGTGTGGGTGTCCGGGGTGATCGCGATCTTCTGAAGCTTCTCGCTCATGGGGTTCCTTGGGTTTTCTGTGGGTTACTTGTCGTCGGGGTCCGGCTGGTCGGGGTCCGGCTCTTCGGGGTCCGGCTCTTCGGGGTCCGGCTCTTCGGGGTCTCGTTCGTCCTGTTCGTCGGGCGGGGCGCTTCCGGAGTACTCGCGGCTGATCGCCTCCGCGGTACGGCGCACCAGCGGCAGCAGCTCGATGAGTTCATCGGCGGAGACCACGACGTTCGGCGCGGAGACCGAACACGCGGCGACCACCCGCCCGTCCGCACCCCGGATGGGTGCCCCGACGCAGTTGATCGACTCCTCGTGGCCGCCGAGGTCGGTGGCCCAGCCCTGCTCCCGTACGGTCGCCAGCTCCTTGAGGAACGCGGTGGCGTTCGGGGTGGAGCGCGCGGTGTACGCGGGGTACTGAAGCCTCTCGGCGACCGCGCGCCGCTCCGCCTCGGGCAGATCGGCCAGCAGCAGCTTGGCGACCGCGGCGACGGTGATGGCGACGGGCTTGCCGATCCGCGAGTACATCCGGACCGGGTAGCGGCTCTCCACCTTGTCGATGTAGACCACCTCGTTCTCCTCGTACACGGCGAGGTGGACGGTGTGCCCGCACTGCTCGTTGAGCCCGGCCAGATACGGGTGGGCGATCTCGCGCACGTCCAGGTTCTCCACGGCCTGCTGGGCGAGCGCGAAGAGACGGGCGCCGAGCCGGTAGCGCTGGTCCTGCTGCCGGTAGACCATTCCGTGCTCATGCAGGGTGCGCAGCAGCCGCAGCGCGGTCGTCTTGTGCACGCCGAGCCGCTTGGCCACCTGCTCCAGGTTGGCCGGGCCCTCTGCCAGCAGCGGCAGGATGCTCAGCGCTCGGTCGACGGTCTGGCTCATGGGTGGGGCACCTCCGCGCTCACGGTCCCGGGCGTCCCGGGCGTCCCGGTGTCCGTCCAGCCGGGGCCGAATCGCAGTGTGCCCCACGCGCCGGCGTCGAGAGCGACCAGGCCGTCGGCGCGCTCGCGCGCGGGCGGGGTGCCGAGGTCGCCGGGGACGGTGAGGGCGGCGGCCGCCATCAGATGGCCGTGCCGCAGCCGTGCCGCGACGGACAGCCCGCGCAGGGTGCCGGACAGAAACCCGGCGGCGAAGGCGTCACCGGCCCCGACGGACGCGACCACATCGACGTCCAGGGCCGGTTCGAAGGTGACCGCGTCGCCGCCGTCCGGCTGCCGTGCGTACGCCGTGGCGCCCGCGCTCCCCTGCTTGACCACCAGCACCGCCGGCTCGGGCAGGGCCGCCCGGACCGCGTCCGCGCCGCGCAGCCCCCAGGCGGCCACGGCCTCGTCCTCGCCGACGAAGACGAGGTCGCAGCCGCGGGCAAGATCGAGAAGGAGTCGGCTGTCCCGACCGCGCCACAGCGCCGTGCGGTAGTTGACGTCGAAGGAGAGGAGGGGGCGGCCCGGCGCGCGGGCGGTGAGCTCCCGCATCAGGGTGTGGCAGTCGTCGGAGAGGGCCGCGGTGATCCCGGTGAGGTGCAGAACGCGGCCCGACCACGCCCACTCGCGGGGCACCAGACCCGGGGACATGGCCGAGGCGGCGGACCCGGCCCGGAAGTACACGACCTCGGAGAGCTTCCCTTCGTCCTCCTCGGTGAGCGCCCGCTCCCCCGCCGTACGGAAGTAGATGCCGGTGGGCCGGTCCGGGTCGCGCCGCACATACGAGACGTCCACGCCCGCGGCGGCGATCTCCGCGACGAGATGGTCCCCGAACCCGTCCGCCCCGACGCGGCTGATCCACCGGGCGGTGTGTCCGACGCGCGCGAGCGAGCACGCCACGTTGGACTCCGCACCGCCGATCCCCCGCGAAAACGCCGGCACGTCGGCGAGCCGGCCCGGTGAGGACGGCACGAAGGTGACCATCGACTCGCCGAGGCACACGACGTCGACGGCGTCGGCGACGTCCGCGGTGTCGGCGTGGAGGTCTGCAGACACGAGGGGCTGACTCCTTGCTGGCTCGGGTGTGGCGCGCGCACCGTTGACCGGGTGCTCGGCGGGATGTTAGACACCGTTAAGCGCTATACGCAATGACCGTTGCACATATTGCAACCAAGGATTTATGGGAGGCTCCATGGCCGCCGACCACCCGGCCAACCAGGCCGCCGACACACCCGACTCCCCCGTCGGGCGCCTCGCCCGCGAGCGCGTCGACCACCGCTTCAAGGGGCTGCCCCCCAGCGCCGAAGGCCGTACGGTCGGCGAGCTGGCCGCCGAGCGCCGCTCCCTGTTCACCGGCGGCTTCACCACCCCCGTCCTGGTGCTGTCCGCCGAGGCCCTGGAGCACAACCTCGCCGCCATGGAGCGCTACTCCGCCGCCCACGGACTGGCCTTCGCCCCGCACGGCAAAACCTCCCTCGCCCCCCAGCTCTTCGAACGCCAACTCGCCCACGGCGCCTGGGGCATCACCGCCGCCGTCCCCACCCATGTGCGCATGTACCGCGCCTTCGGCATCCAGCGGATCTTCCTCGCCAACGAGATCGTGGACGCCGCCGCGCTCGGCTGGCTCGCCCACGAGCTGGACGCCGACCCCGACTTCCGCTTCATCGCGTACGTCGACTCCCCGCGCGGCGTCGAGCTCATGGACGCGGCCCTGCGCGAGGCCGGCGCCCGCCGCTCGGTTGATGTCGTCGTCGAACTCGGCGCGGGCCCCGGCGCCCGCACCGGCGCCCGTACGGAGGCCGACTGCACGGCCGTCGCCGACGCGGTCGCCGCCACCGACACCCTCCGCCTCGTCGGCGTCGCCGGCTACGAGGGCGAGGTGCCGAAGCCGGACGGCGAACGGGTACGGGCGTGGCTGCGCCGCCTCACCGCGCTGGCCGTCGCCTTCGACGGCGAGGGCCGGTTCGCGGACGCGGACGAGATCGTGGTCAGCGCGGGCGGCAGCGCGTGGTTCGACGCGGTCGCGGACGTCTTCGCGGAGCTGCCCGAGCTGTCCGGCCCGGTCCTGAAGCTGCTGCGCTCCGGCGCGTACGTCTCCCACGACGACGGCCACTACCGCCACATCACCCCCTTCAACCGCATCCCCGACGAAGGCGCCCTGCACCCCGCCTTCCGCCTCTGGGCCCAGGTCGTCTCCCGCCCCGAACCCGGCCAGGCCTTCCTCAACGCGGGCAAGCGCGACGCGGCGTACGACCTGGACCTGCCCGAGCCCCAGCTCATCCGCTCCCCAGACGGCCCCGAACGCCCCGCCGCCGGCCTCACCGTCACCGGCCTCTCCGACCAGCACACCTGGCTCGCGGTCGAGGAGGGCGTCTCTCTGGAGGTCGGCGACTGGGTGGGCCTCGGCCTCTCCCACCCCTGCACCAGCTTCGACAAGTGGCAGCTGATCCCAGTGGCCGAGGCGGACGGCACGGTCACGGACTACATCCGCACCTTCTTCTAGCCCACCCACCGGCCGCCGGGTCCCGGCCCACTCCTGGCGGGGCGGGGCCCTCGCCGGGCCGTCGCAGGCCGCGGAGCGGGGGGCTTGGGGGGCTCCCCCCCAAGCCCCATGGGCGGGTGGGCGGGGAAGACAGCGCGCCGGAGGCGCGGAGCGATACGGACAGGGAGAGGCAGCGCATATGGACATGGTCATTCGCGACGCGCAGGTCATCGACGGCAGCGGCGGCGCGCGGTATCGGGCTGATGTCGCCGTCGACGGCGGGCGGATCGCCCGCATCGTGGCGGAGGGCGCCGGGCCGCGCCCGGCAGGTCGGCGGGTGGTGGAGGCCGGCGGACTCGCGCTCGCGCCCGGGTTCATCGATATGCACGCGCACAGCGACCTCGCGCTGCTGCGCGACCCGGACCACTCCGCCAAGGCCGCGCAGGGCGTGACCTTGGAGGTGATCGGCCAGGACGGCCTGTCGTACGCGCCCGTCGACGACCGCAGCCTCGCCGAGGTCCGTACGGCCATCACCGGCTGGAACGGCGACGGCTCGGACATCGACTTCAGCTGGCGCACCGTCGGCGAGTACCTGGACCGCCTCGACCACGGCTTCGACGGCCAGGGCATCGCGGTCAACGCCGCGTACCTCATCCCCCAGGGCACCGTCCGCATGCTCGCGGTCGGCTGGGCGGACCGGGACGCCACCGCGGACGAGCTGGAGCGGATGAAGCGGCTGGTCGCGGAGGGCCTGGCGCAGGGGGCGGCCGGGTTGTCGTCCGGGCTCACGTACACGCCCGGGATGTACGCGTCCGACGCCGAGCTCACCGAGCTGTGCCGCGTCGTCGCCGCGTACGACGGCTACTACTGCCCGCACCACCGCTCGTACGGCGCTGGCGCCCTGGAGGCGTACGAGGAGATGGTGGCGCTCACCCGCGAGGCGGGCTGCGCGCTGCATCTCGCGCACGCGACCATGAACTTCGGCCTGAACAAGGGCCGCGCCCCCGAACTGCTCGCGCTGCTGGACCGGGCGCTCGCCGAGGGCGCCGACATCAGCCTCGACACCTATCCCTACCTCCCGGGCTGCACCACGCTCGCCGCGCTGCTGCCGAGCTGGGCCGCCGAGGGCGGGCCGCAGGCCATCCTGGAGCGGCTCCGGGACGAGGCGACCGCCGAGCGGATCCGGCATGTCATGGAGGTGGAGGGGGCCGACGGGTGTCACGGTGTGCCCGTCGACTGGGACACCATCGAGATCTCGGGGGTCAGCCACCCGGCCCCGGCCCTGGAGGCGTACGTCGGCAGGACGGTCGCCCAGGCGGCGCACGAGCGCGGCGAGGCGCCATGGGACACCGCGCGCCGGCTGTTGCTGGAGGACCGGCTCGGCTCGACGATCCTGCAGCACGCCGGGCACGAGGAGAACGTGCGGGCGATCATGAAGCACCGTGTGCACACGGGCGGCAGCGACGGCATCCTGCAAGGCGCCAAGCCGCACCCGCGCGCGTACGGGACCTTCCCGCAGTATCTGGGCCGCTATGTGCGCGAGTTGGGCGTGCTGTCCCTGGAGGAGTGCGTGGCCCACCTCACCGCGCGCCCCGCGGCCCGCCTCCGCCTGCCCGACCGGGGCCTGGTCCGCGAGGGCTACCGCGCCGACCTGGTCCTCTTCGACCCGGAAACGGTCGCCGCGGGCTCCACCTTCGAGTGCCCGCGCACCCTGCCGACCGGGATCCCGCACGTACTCATCGACGGCCGCTTCGTCATCGAGGACGGGCGGCGTACGGACGTCCTGGCGGGGCGGTCGGTGCGGCGTACGCCGCAGGGCTGAGCAGGCAGGATGAGCAGGCAGGATGAGCAGACAGGATGAGCAGACAGGGTGAGCCGACGGGCCTCATGGCTCCGAGCGGGGGTGGGGTGCGGCGACGTGGCGGGCGGCGGCCAGGTCGGCCAGCAACAGCAGCTCCTGTGGGTCGGAGGTGACGCCCAGGGCCGCCAGTTCCCGGGCGCGGGCCTGGCGCGCGGGCGTGACGCGGCTGGTGAAGAAGATCAGCTGACCGTCATACCCTTCCCTCCGCAACCGCTCCATGTGCTCCAGGCCGCCCTCCTGCTCACTGCCCCTGGTGATATCGGAGATCAGCAGGTCGGGGGGCAGGACCTCGATCGCGCGGTCCGCCTCCTCCTGGTCGCGGGCGACATCCACCTCCCCCGCTCCCCGCTCCCCGCTCCCCGCTCCATGAGCATCCCCACCACGTGGGGGTTGAGTTGGGGGCGATCGGTCACCCAGAGGATGCGCAAGCCCGCCAGCGGGGCCGACAGCGGCCGGGACTGCTGTGTCGGCGCCTGAGGCACGGCCTGAGGTACGGATGCGGACTGAGGTACGGGCACGCCCCGCGACCGGGACGCGCCGACCCGGCTCCCGCGAGCAGCACCAGGAGGGCGCGGGCCGCCCGGATCAGGGCCCGCTGCTCGGTGACCCGCTGCAGCCCCCGGCGCAGCACCCGCCGGTCGAAGCGCATCAGCACCGACTTGATGAGCCCTTCCAGGGCGTCGGCGCCGGTGGAGGTCCACGCGTTGTACCAGACGGCATGAACGCCGGGCTCCTTCTGGAGCTCCGCGTCGACCAGCCGCATCAGGCTGCTCTTGCCCATGCCCCAGCCGGCGTCCACGGCGAGCGTGAAGGGCGTGGCGGCACGCGAGGCGAGGAGCAACTGGGCCAGGCGCCTCGCCGCGAGCCCGGCGCCGAGCTGATCGTCCGGCTCCGCGGCCACCGGCTCGTCGTTGAGTAAGGAAAACTGCGTCCGCTCGCCGGAACCCGCTGAGTCCGTCACCGTTCACCGTCCCCCGTGTCGGCATACGACCCCCGCCATTATGGCTCCCGACGGCTACCGATGGCTCCCGGCGGACGGTTCACCGCCCCCGTGCCGCGCCCGGCTCCAACTCCACCTCCACCAGCCGGTAGAGGTGGCGCCGCGCGGCCTCCGTGCTCAGCGGCGGGGCCTGGCGCAGCCGCTGCAGGGCCAGGCCGTCGGCGAGGGCGGCGAAGCGCACGGCGAAGTCGGCGGCGTCGGCGCAGCGGAAGTCACCCTCGTCGGCGCCCCGTTCGACGAGGGAGCGGATCTCGCCGTGCCAGCTCTCGTAGCGCTCGGTCTGGCCGCGGGCGAAGGCCTGGTCGCGGTCGCCCGCGTGCCAGTAGTCGAACCACATCCGCCAGTGGCGGTCGGTGTCGTCGGTGAACAGCGCGTCGATGAGCAGCCGCAGCCCCTCGGCGCCGCTGGTGGCGCGGGCGGCGGCCTCGCTGAGCGCCGCGTAGTAGCGCTCGATGTGCAGCACCATCGCCTCGGAGAGGACTTCCTGGACGCTCTCGAAGTGGTAGGTGACCGTGCCGACCGAGACCCCCGCCGCGGCCGCCACATCGCGTACGCCCACCGCCGCGGAACCGCGCTCCATGATGAGCGGTACGGCGGCCTCCACGATCAGGCGGCGGCGCACCTCGGTGGGCTGCCGGGTGCGCTCGGAGGCGGCGACGGCCCGCCGGGGGGCCTTGGGGCGGGCAGGTCGTGTCATGCCGAGGTCCTGGGGGTGGTGTGGTGCCAGCTGCGCTTGGCCACTGTTTCTCCGTTCGCCCGTGCTTCGAGGCTGCTGTCCATGATGAATTCCGTGGCCGTCGCGCGGAGTTCCGTACTGGTCACGATCGCCGCATCCCAGTCGCCCCGCCGCAGCCGGATGGTCCACTGGGAGCTTGCCACGGCCGAGCGCGGGTCGCCGCCGCGGATCCGGTACGTCTCCAGGGCGCTCTCCTCGTAGCGCAGACCGTCGGGGTAGGTGCGGGAGCCCCCGTAGTTGGGGTCCACCTCCAGGGTCCACTCCCCGGTCGCCACGTCGTGCCGCACCACCCGCTCGGGCCGGGGCCTGGCGGGTGGCTCGGTGGTCACCGGGAGCGGCGGGGCCTGCTCCGGCTCCTCGAAGGTGACCGGCGGGCGGCCGGCGTCGGCGTCCGGGTCGCGTACGGGGAGGAGTACGGCGCTGTCCGCGGGGCGTACGCTCAGCGCGCCGCGTTCGCCGTGCTCGCCGCGTTCGCCGTGCTCGCCGCGTTCGCCGTGCTCGCCGCGTTCGCCGTGCGGCCAGACCCACGGCCAGTACTGGTCGGAGACGGCGACGCGGATGCGGTGGCCGGGCGGGAAGGCGTACCCGATGGCGTTCAGCTCGAACTCCACGTCCTCGTACGTCCCCGGCACCCACTCCACCGCCTTGTCCCGGCCCTGCCGGGACAGCAGGTTGAGCACGCCCCGGGTGACCAGGGTCGAGGAGCCGTCGGGGGCGACGTCGCAGACGCGCGCGATGACATGCGCGCGCGGAGTGGCGCTGTCCAGGCGCAGCCGGACGCGCGGGCGGCCCAGGATCTCCACACGCCCGGTCAGCGGCGCGGAGTCGAAGCAGACCGAACGGCCGTCCTCCTCGCGCTGGTCGGGCGGCAGGTCGGTGGCATTGCCGAAGGGGAAGAAGCGGCCCGCGTCGATGCCGGTGTGCAGCGGGGAGCGCACGATCACCGGCTCCGTGCCGGTGCCGAGCGGCCGCTCGTCCCAGGTGACTGCCGGGGTGGGCCAGGCGTCGTCGGCGACCCAGCGGCCGGGCATGGCCGGGTAGTGGGTCGCGGGCGGCACCGGGTCGTTGATCCAGGAACGCAGGGCCGGCTCCGCCATGACCCCGGTGTCCACGCCCTTGAGCCAGTGGTCCCACCAGCGCAGCGTCTCCTGCAGAAAGCCGATCGCGGGGCCCGGCGGCAGGCCCCGGTCGGGGTACTGGTGCGACCAGGGCCCGATCAGCCCCCGTACGGGCGCGTCGAGATGCTCCACCAGCCGCAGCACGGTGTCCCGGTACGGGTCGGCCCAGCCGCCCACCGCGAGGACCGCCGCGTCGATGGCGCCGTAGTCCTCGCAGACGCTGCCGTGCCGCCAGTAGCCGTCCCGCTCCTGATGCGCCAGCCAGGTGTGCAGATACGGCTCCAGCGCCTCCAGCCGCTCCCGCCACATGGGCAGCCACCGGTCCTCGCCCACGGCGGCCGGGTCCGGCGGGCGGGCCGTGAACGCGAGCATGGTGCCGGCCCAGGCGAGCATGTCGATGCCGAGGACGGCGCCGCCGGTGTAGTGGACGTCGTTGTCGTAACGGTCGTCGGTCGAGCAGACGGTGACGATCGCCTTCAGCGGCTCCGGGCGCAGGGCGGCGATCTGGAGGGAGTTGAACCCGCCCCACGAGATGCCGAACATGCCGACCTTGCCCGTACACCACGGCTGGGCGGCCAGCCACTCCACGACGTCGACCCCGTCGGCGAGCTCGGTCTCGGTGTACTCGTCGAGCATCACGCCCTCGGAGTCCCCGCTGCCGCGCAGATCGACCCGGACGGAGGCGTAGCCGTGCCCGGCGTACCAGGGGTGACGCTGCGCGTCGCGCGGGGCGGTCCAGTCGCTCTTGCGGTACGGCAGGTACTCCAGCAGCGCGGGGACGGGGTCCGCGGCGGCGTCGACGGGGCGCCAGATCCGCGCGTGCAGCCGGGTGCCGTCCCGGGTGGGGATCCAGACGTCCTCCGCCTGGACCTCGCGGTCGAACTGCTCGCGGTATCTCACGTGTGTGGCCCTTCTTTTGCGCCTAAACCGGCGCCGCTCTCGCGGACCTGGTTACTCGCCATGGGGGTTGCTCAATTGATGGTTGCGCCCGTCCGGGCGGAAGAGTGCGCCCCGTCAGGGAGGGGCCGTCGCGGACGGTCATGGCGCCGCCGGGCGCCAGCGGCGGATGCGGTGGTCGGCGCCGAGGTCGGTCCAGATGTCGTCCGGTGCCGCGGCGTCCTGCCAGTCGTCGGCCACCCCCGCGTCCGTGTCCACGTCCACGCCCGCGTCCGCGTCGGGGTCCAGCGCCGCGGCCATGAGGCGGCGGGTGTAAGGGTGGCCCGGGGACGCGAAGACCGCGTCCGTGGGGCCCTCTTCGACCACCACCCCGTGCCGCAGCACCACCACCCGGTCGGCGATCCCCCGCACCACCGCCAGGTCGTGGCTGATGAACAGGCACGCGAGATCGCGTTCGCGCCGCAGATCGTCGAGCAGGCGCAGCACTTCGGCCTGGACGGAGACGTCGAGCGCGGTGGTGATCTCGTCGGCGATCAGTACGTCGGGCTCGCCGGCCAGCGCCCGGGCGATTCCGATCCGCTGCCGCTGACCGCCCGAGAGCTGCGCGGGCAGGCGGTCGGCGAGGGCCGGGTCGAGGCGTACGTCGGCGATGAGCTGTTGGGCGCGGGCGGCGGCGGCCGTACGGGAGGGTGCCGTGCCGAAGAAGCGCAGTGGGCGCCGTACCGCATCGCCCACCGAACGCCGGGGGTTCAGGGACGTGTCGGCGTTCTGGAAGACCAGTTGGATCTTGCGCCGGAGGGGCAGCGGCCGCTGTCGGGCCGGGCGGGCCAGGTCGCCAAGGGACCCGGTCAGGTCCCCGTCAGGCCCGGTCAAGTCACCGTCGGAGCCGGTCAGGTCGCCGTCGGAGCCGGTGCCCGCGCCCCCGCCCGCCCCCGTCGCGGTCATCTCACCCCCCGACGGCGCCCGCAGCCCCGCCAGCGACCACGCCAGCGTGGACTTGCCGCTGCCGGACTCGCCGACCAGCGCCAGCACTTCCCCGCGCCGCACCCGGAACGACACTCCATCGACCGCGCGGCTCGCGCCGTAGTCGATGGTGATGTCGCGGACGGCGACCGCCTCCGGGGCGTCGGCCGGGACCTGGGCCTTGGGGCGGATCTCGCGGGTGCCGTCCTCGGCGACGAGGGCGAGACCGGCGTCGGACAGGCGCGGGACGCTGGCCAGCAGCCGCCGGGTGTACGGGTCGGCGGGCGCGGCGAAGAGGCGGCGGGTGGGGGCGGCCTCCACGACCCGGCCGGCGCGCAACACCGCGACCTCGTCGGCCATGTGGTTGACGACGCCGAGGTCGTGGCTGACCAGGACGGCGGCGAGGCCGAGTTCGTCGCGCAGCGCGGCGAGCAGGTCGAGGACGCCGCGCTGGGTGATGACGTCGAGGCCGGTGGTGGGTTCGTCGAGGACGAGGACCTTGGGGCGGGCGGCGATGGCCATGGCGATGGCGACGCGCTGCTGCTGCCCGCCGGAGAGTTCGTGCGGGTAGCGGCGGGCGAGTTCGGCGGGGCGCGGGAGGCGGACCTGGTCGAGGAGGTCGGTGACGGCGGTGCGGTCGGCGGCGGTGCGGTCGGCGGCGTCGCCGCGCAGGGCCTCCGCGATCTGCCGGCCGACCCGCATCGAGGGGGTCAGGGCGTGCCCGGCGTTCTGCGCGACCATGGCGACCGTACCGCCGCGCAGCCGCCGCAGTTCCTTCGCCGGGAGGGCGAAGACATCGCGCCCGTCGACCCGCACCGTGCCCGCGGTGATGCGCGAGCCGTGCCGCAGATGTCCGAGCAGGGTGGCGGCGACGGTCGACTTGCCGCTGCCGGACTCGCCGACGAGGGCGAGGGTCTGTCCGGGGCTCAGCGCAAAGCTGACGTCGTGGACGACGGGGACGTCCCTGCCCCCGGAGCGGTAGGCGACGCTCAGGCCTTCCACGGAAACGATGGCGGTCATCAGGAGCCCTCCCGGATCCGGTCCACGCCCCACGCCTTGGAGAGGCCGTCGGCCGCGAGATTGAGCCCGATCACGAGCGTGGCCAGGGCGATGATGGGCGCCAGGCTCGCCATCGGTACGACGGTGATGGCGGTGCGGTTCTCGGCGACCATCAGCCCCCAGTCGGGGGTGGGCGGGTTGGCGCCGAAGCCGAGGAAGGACAGGGAGCTGATCAGCAGCACCACCCACGAGGCGCGCATCGCGAACTCGACGCACACCACGTCAACAATGTTGGGCAGCACCTCGCGCCACAGGATCGACCAGGTCCGCTCGCCGCGGGCGCGCGCGGCGGTGACGTAGTCGGCGGGGGCGACGGCCAGCGCGGCGCCGCGGACGACCCGTACGACCTGCGGGACGTAGACGACGGCGATGGCGAGCACGATGACCGCGGGCCCGGTGCCGAGCGCGGTGACGACGACCAGCAGGGCGAGGATCGAGGGGATGGACAGCACGGCGTCCAGCACCCGCATCAGCACATCGTCCAGCCAGCCGCCGCGCAGCGCGGCCGCGCAGCCGAGGACGGTGCCGAGGGAGATGGTCAGCACGGTCGCGGCGACGGAGACGCCGAGCGCGTACCGCCCGCCGTACAGCACCCGGGCCAGTACGTCGCGCCCGTACTGGTCGGTGCCCGCCCAGTGGTCGGCGCCGGGGCCGAGCAGGGCCTGCGAGGCGTCGCCGACCGTCGGCTCGTACGAGGTCAGCACGGGGGCGAGCAGCGCGATCAGGACGTGGACGGCGACGATCGCGAGCCCGATGGTGGCGGCGCGGGAGGAGCGTACGGTGCGCCAGGTGCGGGCGGCGAAGCCGGGCCGGGCGGCGGGAGCTTCGACCCGCTCGGCCGAAACAAAGGGGGTCTTCAGGGTGCTCATCGAGTCCGCCCTCCTCGGGTCCTGAGCTTGGGGTTGAGGGCCATGGCGCCGAGGTCGGCGGCCAGGTTGCAGCAGACGTAGACGACCGCGCTGATCAGGGCGATGGCCTGGATGACGGGCAGGTCGCGGTTCTGTACGGAGGAGAGCATCAGCTTGCCGATGCCCGGGTAGTTGAAGACGTTCTCGACGACGGCCACCCCGCCGACCAGCCACGCCACATTGAGCGCGATGACGTGCAGGGTGGGCAGCAGCGCGCCGGGCAGGGCGTGGCGGGTGACCACGCGCCAGGTGGACAGGCCCTTGAGCCGGGCGGTGGTGACGTATTCACCGGCCATGACGTCGATGACCGAGGTACGGGCCATCCGCACGATGTACGCGGCCATCACGATCGCGAGCGAGGCGGCGGGCAGCCACACAGCCGGGAGCAGTTGTCCGACGCTCGCGTCGGGCCCGTAGAGCACCACGGCGGGCAGGACGGGGACGGCGATGGAGAAGAGCAGCACCAGCACGGTGGCGACCACGAACTCGGGGACGCTCATCCCGATCAGGCTGACGGTGGAGATGAGGTGGTCGGGCCAGCGGTCGCGGTAGAGGCCGGCGACGATGCCCAGTACGAGCGAGCCGGTGACCGCGAAGAGGACGGTGACGACGGCGATCAGCGCGGAGTTGCCGAGGTACTGGGAGACCTCGCCGCCCACCGGCTTGACGTTGACGAGCGAGGTGCCGAAGTCGCCGTGGAACGCGCCCTTGACCCACTCCAGGTAGCGCTCCCAGGCGGGCTGGTCGAGGTGGAGCTTGTCGCGCAGCGCGGCGACGGCGGTGGGGGTGGCGTCCTTGCCGAGCACCTGGGTGGCGACGTCGCCGGGCAGGGACTGGACGGCGAGGAAGACCAGGACGGAGGAGAGCAGGAGCGTGCCGAGCGCGGCCACGACCCGTCGTACGACAAAGGAGAGCACGTCTCTCACGCCCCCTTCAGCCCGATGCCGAGGTAGTCGAACTCGAAGCCGTGCTCCGCGTAGCCGCGCACCTTGCGGGAGATGCCGACGAGCCGGTCGGCGAACATCGGGGTGATCGCCCCGCCCCGCTCCACGACCGCGCTCTGCGCCTGCCGGTAGAGCTCGCGGCGGCGGGCGTCGTCGGTCTCGCGGCGGGCCCGGTCGAGCAGCGCGTCGAAGTCCTTGTCGGCCCAGGCGGTCTCGTTGTACGAGGAGCCGCCCCGGAAGACCTGGTTGAGGAGCTGGTCGACGGGGCGGCCGGTGTACCAGTAGGTGGCCATGAGGGGCTTCTTCATCCAGATCTGGGTGTAGTACGAGTCGGCGGCGGCCGTTCTGACCCGGATCCGGATGCCGGCCCGCTTGGCGGACTCCTGGTAGGCGAGGGCCATGGGCGTGAAGATCGGGTCGTACGAGGAGGTGTAGAGGTCGACCGCGAGCCGTTCCTGCCCGGCCTGTTTGAGCAGGTGGCGGGCCTTTTCGGGGTCGTGGGCCGGGTGGGTGGCGAGGTGGCCGGGGTCGGTGGGCGGCACGGGGTTGTCCCAGCCGACGGTGCCCGCGCCCTGGAGGGCGACCTTCAGGACGTGCTCGGGGTCGTAGGCGAGCTTCATCGCCTGCCGCACCCGTATGTCGGTGAAGGGCTTCTCGGTGGTGAGCATCGGCAGCACGTACCACTGGGCGTTCTTCGCCCGGGCGACGGTGGCGCGGGACGAGTTGGCGACGACGCGGGCGGTGGCGAAGTCCAGGTTGGTCTGGGAGAGCAGATCGACCTGGCCGGCGAGCAGGGCGTTGGAGCGTGCCTGCATATCGGCGACGGAGTAGAAGTCGATCGAGTCCAGGACGGGACGGCCGGCCCAGTGGTCCGGGTACGCGGTGATCCGGCCGGGTCCGGCGGCGGTGAAGGAGACCAGTTTGAAGGGGCCGGTGCCGATGCCGGTGCGGCCGATGGAGGCGGCGCTGCCGTCGGGGATGACGTAGCAGTTGTAGTTGGTGAGCAGGCTCGGGAACTCGGCGTTCGGGGACTTCAGCGGGACGACGAGGGTGTGTGCGTCGGGGGTGCGCAGCCGCTTCGGGTCGACCAGCGGCGCCAGCACGCCGGCCTGCGGGGAGGCGGTCTTGGGGTCGAGGATGTGGCGCAGGGTGTAGGCGGCGTCGGCGGAGGTGAAGGCGCGGCCGTCGTGGAAGGTGACGCCGCGGCGCAGCCGGAAGGTCCAGGTGCGGACGGCTTCGTCGGGCTCCCAGGACTCGGCGAGGTCGGGGGCCAGGGCTCCGTCGGGGCCGATCCGCACCAGCCGGTTGTAGAGGGCGCCCAGGTATTCGTACGCCGACAGGGAGCTGGCCGGGTCCAGGGTCTCGGCGTCGGAGGCGGGCGGCCGGGCGATGCGCAGGGTGCCGCCGCGGTCGGGGCGGCCGGCGGGCCCGGCGGTGGGGAGGGCGTCGGCCGGGGACGCGGAGGCCGCGCCCGAACAGCCGCTGAGCAGCCAGGACGCACCGAGCGCGGCGCCGCTCGCCGCCGCGCCGGCGAGCAGCGACCTGCGCGGTATCCCGGCCGCCCCCGGGGTGGGCGGGATACCGGCCGCCCCCGGGGCGTGTCGGGGTGAGGTGTCGGACATGGGCCGGCCACCCTTCTCCGCTATTCGTTCAGCGGAACGATTCGTTGAAGTGCGTGAACGATAGCCAGCCGACCCGTCCGGGCCAACCCTTCGCGCGCGGAAATCAACCCGGGAAACCGACTCGTTACCCGGCGCGCGCCGCCGTCCCATCCGCCCGGAGACGCCCGAAGACGCCCCGTTGCACCGCCTTGCGCCGCCTTACGCCGCCGACGTGGCGAAGAACACCGAGCGGTCCCGGTTACACCGCCGTAAGGTGGCCGACATGCAGGTGATCCAGTCCACGAAGCTCTCCAACGTCTGCTACGAGATCCGGGGCCCGGTACTCGAGGAGGCGATGCGACTGGAGGCTGCCGGTCACCGCATCCTCAAGCTCAACACCGGCAACCCCGCGACCTTCGGCTTCGAATGCCCGCCGGAGATCCTGGAGGACATGCTCCGCAACCTCGGCGGGGCGCACGGATACGGCGACGCCAAGGGGCTGCTGTCCGCCCGGCGCGCGGTGATGCAGCACTACCAGACCAAGGGCATCGACCTGGACGTCGAGGACGTATTCCTCGGCAACGGCGTCTCCGAGCTGATCCAGATGGCCATGCAGGGCCTGCTCGACGACGGCGACGAGGTCCTGGTCCCCTCCCCCGACTACCCGCTGTGGACCGCAGCGGTCTCACTCGCCGGGGGCACCGCCGTGCACTACCGCTGCGATGAGCAGTCGGACTGGATGCCCGACCTGGCCGATATCGAGCGCAAGGTCACCGACCGCACCAAGGCCCTGGTCATCATCAACCCGAACAACCCGACGGGCGCGGTGTACGACGAGGAGATGCTGCGGGGCCTCACCGAGCTCGCCCGCCGCCACAACCTGGTCGTCTGCTCCGATGAGATCTACGACAAGATCCTCTACGACGGCGCCACCCACACCCCCACCGCGGCCGTCGCCCCCGACCTGCTGACCCTGACCTTCAACGGGCTCTCCAAGGCGTACCGCGTCGCGGGCTACCGCAGCGGCTGGCTCGCGATCTGCGGCCCCAAGGCCCACGCCACCAGCTACCTCGAGGGCCTGACCATCCTCGCCAATATGCGGCTGTGCGCCAATATGCCCGCCCAGCACGCGGTGGCCGCGGCCCTCGGCGGCCGCCAGTCCATCAAGGACCTGGTGCTGCCGGGCGGCCGGCTGCTTGAGCAGCGCGATACGGCGTACGAGCTGCTGACCCAGATCCCGGGCGTGAGCTGCGTCAAGCCGAAGGGCGCGCTGTACGCGTTCCCGCGGCTCGACCCCACGGTCTACAAGATCAAGGACGACCGGCAGATGGTCCTGGACCTGCTGCGCTCCGAGAAGATCATGATCGTGCACGGTACGGGCTTCAACTGGCCGGAGCCGGACCACTTCCGGATCGTGACGCTCCCGGCGAAGAAGGACCTGGCGGACGCGGTGACGCGGATCGGAAAGTTCCTGGACGGCTACAGCCAGCACTGACGCCGGCACCGGCTCCCACCAGCCGTTCGGCCACCCCGACGGATCCGCCCCTTAGCGGGAGCTCAACTTTAGACAGAGTCTAAGTTAGGATGGTCTCCTGAGAACCCTTGGAGGCCATCCATGTACGAGCCGATCCGCACCAAATCGGTCCACACCATGGCCGAGCCCAGGCTCGACTTCCCCCACCGCTCCCGCGAGGAGGAGCTGGACAACCAGCTGGCGGGCCACCTCACCGCGCTGCTGACCGTGACCGACGAGCTGCGCGCCCTCACCCCCGCCCCCGCCCTCGACACCGCCGCCCAGCGCCTCACCGACCAGATCACCCGGCTGCGCGACGGCCGCTCCCCCTTCCGCGCCGCCCCCACCGCGACCACCACCACCCCGGCCCACATCACCGCCCTCCGCCAGCGCGCCCACACCCTGGCCGGCCGCGCCCTGGTCGTCGCCACCTCCCGCGACGACGCATCCGCCACCGCCCTGGCCGCCGAGCACCTGGAGACCCACGCGGCGGCCCTCGGCATCAGCGGCTGAACCAGTCCTGCCCCCGGCCGGTGATCAGCGCCCCGCCGATCGCGAGGGGGAGGACCAGGCTGATGGCCATGGAGCCCGCGCTCACACCCTGAAGCCCCAGCCAAACGGCCACGACCCCGAACAGCGCGCCCACCACGGCCAGCGTCTCGACGACGACGAACACGGTCCACACCCACCCGAACCGCTTCTGCGCGAAGAGGCTGGCGACGGCCAGCAGTACCGCCATGACGATGGAGAAGTACGCGAGCCCCCGCACCAGACCGGGCTCCGAGACCTCCTGGCCGTGGCCGAGCCGGCTGTCCACTTCGGACAGCAGCGAGCCCCCGGCGATCAGGTTGGCCACAGCCTGAGCCCATACGCCCGCCACGGCGAACTTGACCCTGCCCGGCATGCGCTCCAGGACCTGATCCACCAT
The DNA here is from genome assembly GCF_053599555.1 of Streptomyces sp. NPDC000941. Taxonomy (NCBI): domain Bacteria; kingdom Bacillati; phylum Actinomycetota; class Actinomycetes; order Kitasatosporales; family Streptomycetaceae; genus Streptomyces; species Streptomyces sp. NPDC000941. The sequence goes on along the minus strand of NZ_JBSFMM010000076.1, from coordinate 22,344 downwards.
CAGATCTCACCTTTCCCACGATGCGCCACATGCACCACATGCACCACATGCGCCACGTGCACCCCTCGGCCGAGGCGGACCCCCGGCACCTCCTGACCGTCCCGCACCCGGGCGGGGACCGGTCCCGGGCGTTGTCAGCGGCGGCTGAGACGATCGCGCCATGACGGATACCGCTGCCATCACCGCCTACTGGGACGCCGCCGCGCCCGACTTCGACGACGAACCCGATCACGGCCTGCGGGCCGAGCACACCCGCCAGGCGTGGGCCCGCCTCCTGGAGAGCTGGATGCCGCCCGCGCCGGCCCGCGTGCTGGATGTGGGCTGCGGCACCGGCTCGCTCGCGCACCTGCTGGCGGCGGCCGGTCACCACGTCACCGGCGTGGACCTCGCGCCCCGTATGGTCGACCAGGCCCGGGCCAAGCTCACCGCCGCCGGCTTCACCGGCACCTTCCTCGTCGGGGACGCCGCCCAACCGCCCACCGGCGAAGACCGCTTCGACGCGCTGCTCTGCCGCCACCTGCTGTGGACCCTGCCCGACCCGCACGCCGCCCTGCGCCAGTGGACCGCCCGGCTGCGCCCCGGCGGCACCCTCGTCCTGGTCGAAGGACGATGGCGCGAGGCCGGGCAGAGCGGCGTCCCGTACGTGGCCGGCGCCGAAACCCTGCCCTGGCACCAAGGGATCACCGCCCAAGACCTGACGGCCGCCGTCCGCCCCCTCGTGACCGAGCTGCGCATCGACGACCTCAGCGGCGACGGCGAGCTGTGGGGCGGACCGGTCAGCGATGAGCGGTACGCGCTGATCGCCCGCATCTGAACCAGGCCGGCCCGAGGGCCACAAGGGGAGTCGTGTGATGTTCAGCGGCGAAGAACGGAGCCGTGTCCGGGGCCAGTTGCTCGCGAAGGCGGAAGCCGACGACGCCATCGTCGGCGCCGCCTTCACCGGCTCGTACGCAACGGGGGCCGATGACCGCTGGTCGGACACCGACCTCGTCCTCGCCGTCCGCGGCGAGTTGCCCGCGACGCTGGACCGATGGACGCGGTGGCTCTACGACGAGCTCGGCGCGCGACACCACTGGGATCTGCCGGCCGGCTCACGGGTCATCCGCGTCTTCCTGCTGCCGGATTGGCTCGAGCTCGATCTGACCTTCGCACCGGAGGCCGAGTTCGGCCCAAGGGGACCGCAGTGGCAGACGGTCTTCGGCCGGACACAGTCGCTCGACCCCTTCCAGGACCCCGACCACAACACCCTGGTCGGACTCGTCTGGCATCACGCCCTGCACGCCCGCATCTGCCTGCACAGAAGGCGCTGGTGGCAAGCCGAGTACTGGATCAGCGCCATCCGCGACCACGTCATCACGCTGGCCTGCCTGCGGCTGGGCCACCCCGCCGCGCATGCGAAGGGCGCCCATCTGCTGCCCGAAGAAGTCACAGCACCGCTGGAGAGCACTCTCGTCCGCTCGCTCACGGAACCGGAGCTGGGCCGCGCCCTGACCGCGGCTCTCACCGTCGCGACGGAGGAACTGGAACGATCCGATCCAGCGCTCGCCACCCGCCTGTGCCCGATGCTCGCGGAACTATCGCCGCGGGTAGAGGAAGCTCATGAGCCGTCGACCGCGCACGGCGGTCGCGGGAAGGTCTGAGGGCGGTAATGGACAAGGTACTTGCGGGCCTGGACGAGGCGGTCGGCGCCGGGGATCCCGGGGAGGGCGTGGACGCGGAGGCCGTGGCGCGGGCGGCCCGGCAGCAGGGCGAGCGCCCCGTGCCCGGTATCGAGGACATGGCCTCGTATCTCGCCGCCCAGGTGGCCGACGACTCCTACCGGGAGGTCATCGGCCCGCTGCTGGACGGCCAGGGCGCGAGCGGGGTCATCGTCCGGCGCGGCGCGGTCCTCGCGTCCTGGGGGGATCCGGCGCGCGCCGAGATGGCGTACAGCGCGACGAAGAGCGTGCTGGCGCTGGTGGCCGGAATCGCCCACGACGACGGGCTGCTCGTCCTCGACGAGCCGGTCGCGGTCCGCGTCGGGCTGCCGCAGTTCGCCGACGACCACGGGCGGGGCATCACCTGGCGCCATCTGCTGGACCAGACGAGCCAGTGGGAGGGCGAGCTGTGGGGGAAGCCGACATCGGTCGACGCGCAGAGCACGCGGGAGGGCACCGAGTCGCCCGGCGGGCCGCCCGGTGAGGGCTGGGCGTACAACGACGTCCGTGTGAACCTCGCCGCCCTGGCACTCACCGCTCTGTTCGGGCGGGCCCTGCCGGACGTCCTGCGGGACCGCGTCATGAACCCCATCGGCGCCTCGTCGTCCTGGTCCTGGCACGGCTACGCCAATTCCCTCACGGACGTCGACGGCGCCCGCGTACCGGTGGTCTCCGGCGGCGCCCACTGGGGCGGGGGCCTGTGGATCAACGCGCTCGACCTGGCCCGCCTTGGGCACCTGTGTCTGCGCGGCGGCCGATGGGGCCGGCGGCAGGTCCTGTCCGGCCGCTGGATCGAGGAGATGTGGACCCCGTGCCGGCACAAGCCCAACTACGGCTTGTCCTGGTGGCTCAATGACCACCACACCGTATGGCCGACTGCCCCGGCGACCGGCCGCTGCGCCCGCGGCAACGGCGGCGGCCACCTGCTGTGGGTCGACCCGTCCCGCGACCTGGTCATCAGCTCCCGCTGGGGCACGGAGGTCGAAACCCTGCTCGCCGCGGTCTCACAGGCGGTGGAACCGGGCCCGCCCGCCGGATGAGGCCGTGCGCGCCTCATCGACGTAGGCGCTGTGCCCACGCGGGGCCGACCCTGCGTGGCGCAACGTCGCTGTCGTGGGGATCTCACACACCGGCGCCCCGCGAAAACCCGTCGCCACACAGCCCGCGGCGCCTGTAAGAAGTGGAGATGTCCACCGAAGCCGGATCCGACCACCGTGCCCTGGCCAACCTGCTCGCCGAGCGCGCCTGTGAGCGGCTGATCGTCGAATTCCTCCGCCGCCTCGACCTCGGAGACCCCGCCACTGTGGCGGAGCTGTTCACGCCCGACGGCGTATGGGAGTGGCCGCAGGGCGCCCGCAGGATCGAGGGGCGGGGGGCGCTGCGGGAGTACTTCGGGTCGCGGCCGGCGGACCGGCTGTCGCGGCGGATGTGTACGAACGTCCTGGTCACCGTGGACTCCCCGGCGACAGCCGCCGCCACGTCGTACTTCGCGACATACCGCGTCGACGGCTACACCGGCGGCATGCTGCCGCCCCGCCTGCCCGCGAACGTGGGCCATTACGAGGACACGTTCCGCAAGGAGAACGGCGTCTGGCTGCTCGCCACCCGGACGACGTTCCTGCCCTTCGGCGGCCCGACGGAGCGCGTCAGCTCGCCCCGGCAGCCGTAGACCACGGAAGATGACCCCATGAGCACCGCCATCACCTTCGTCCGCGGCGACATCACCGACCAGCACGTCGACGCCATCGTCAACGCCGCGAACTCCTCCCTCCTCGGCGGCGGAGGCGTCGACGGCGCCATCCACCGCCGGGGCGGCCCCGAGATCCTGGAGGCGTGCCGGGCGCTGCGGGCGTCCCACTACGGCAAGGGGCTGCCGACGGGGCGGGCCGTGGCCACGACCGCGGGGCGGCTGCACGCTGACTGGGTCATCCACACCGTGGGGCCCGTGTGGTCCGCCTCCGAGGACCGCTCGGAGCTGCTCGTCTCCTGTTTTCGCGAATCGCTGCGCGTCGCGGACGAACTCGGCGCCCGTACGGTCGCGTTCCCGGCCATCTCGACCGGCGTCTACCGGTGGCCCATGGAGGACGCCGCCCGTATCGCCGTCGAGACGGTGCGGGCCGCGGACACCGCGGTCGAGGAGGTCAGGTTCGTCCTCTTCGACGAGCGCGCGTATGCGGCGTTCACCGCGCAGGCGAGTTAGGCCGCGGTCAGCAGGCCGCCGTTGCCCGCAAGGTCTCGCGATACGCGCGGGCCGTGGCCATCACCCTTTCGAGGGCGTCCCGGGTGTGGATGAGCTCGTCGATGTGGCGGGAGAGCCGGTCGTGCTCCTCTGCCATCCGCTCCAGCGCGGCGTCGGAATTCTCCTCGCTGGGCGCGTCGACGCAGGGCAGCAGTTCGGCGATGGTGCGGCTGGACAGCCCCGCGGCGTACAGCCGCTGGACGAGCGTGACCCGTTCGACGTCGTCGTCCGTGTAATGCCGCTGCCCGCTGGCGCTGCGGGTGCTGGTGAGCAGCCCCTGCTCCTCGTAATAGCGCAGGGATCTGACGCTGACCTCGGCTCGTGCGGCGAGCTCCCCGATGCGCATGTCGTCCTCCCGGTTGTGACCCGCTGACTGTGACCCGCGGCACAGAGCCTTGCCTCTGACATCCATGTGAGGTTTTAGCGTAACCGCCGAGCGCCCGAGAAGCGGGCGCCGCGGATCGCGGAGGAAAGCCGACGTGACGACGACGACCCTTTTCGACAGCTATCGGCTCGGCGACGTGACGCTGCCCAACCGGGTGGTGATGGCCCCGATGTCGCGGATCCGGGCCGCCGACGGCGGTCTGGCGACGCCGTCGATGGCGACGTACTACGCGCAGCGGGCCACCGCCGGGCTGATCGTGACCGAAGGCGTGCAGCCGAGTCTGATCGGGCAGTCCAATCCGGGTACGCCGGGGCTGCACACCGACGAGCAGGTCGCCGCGTGGCGCCCGGTGACCGCCGCCGTGCACGCCAATGGCGGTCGGATCTTCGCCCAGCTGATGCACGGCGGGCGGGTCTCGCATCCGGACACCACCGGTATGCGCCCGGTCGGGCCGTCGGCCGTCGCCGCCGTCGGCGAGGTGTTCACCCCGACCGGGCCCCAGCCCACGCCGACGCCGCGCGCCCTGGAGGCCGCCGAGGTGCCCGAGCACGCCCAGTCGTACGGCCAGGCCGCCCGCCGCGCCATCGACGCCGGCTTCGACGGTGTCGAGCTGCACGGCGCCAATGGCTATCTGATCTCGCAGTTCCTCTCCTCGAACGCCAATCTGCGCACGGACCGCTACGGAGGCTCGATCGCGGGCCGGATCCGGTTCGCCGTCGAGGCGGCGTCGGCGACCGTCGAGGCCGTCGGCGGGGCCAGGACCGGTATCCGGCTCTCCCCGGGCGGGACGTTCTGGGGCGTGACGGAAGCCGATGTTCCAGAGCTCTACACCGCGCTGCTGACCGAGCTGGCCCGGCTTGAGGTGGCGTACGTGCATCTCGAAGCCACCGTCGACGAGGAGGTGTTGATGGGCCTGCGCCGTGCGTGGCCGAACACCCTGATCATGAACCCGGTGCTGCCGATGGGCCCGAAGCAGACCGGGCGGACCGAGGCCGACCACTGGCTCGGTCTTGGGGCCGAGCTCATCAGTTTCGGGCGCGCCTTCATCGCCAACCCCGACCTGGTCGAGCGGCTGCGCACCGGGCTCCCGATCGCCCCGACCGACGAGGCCACGTACTACCAGGGCGGCGACGCGGGTTATCTGACCTACTCGGCTTATCAGCACACGGCCTGACGCCAGGCCCGCCGGTACTCGCTCGGCGACACCCCGATGTGCCGGAGGAAGTGGTGGCGGAGGTTGTTGGCCGTGCCCAGGCCGCTGAGTTCGCCGATCTTCTCGATGGGGAGGTCGGTCGACTCCAGCAGGGACTGGGCCCGCCCGAGGCGCTGAGTGAGCAGCCACTGCAAGGGCGTCGTCCCCGTGGCCTCCTGGAGCCGCCGGTGGAACGTGCGGGGGCTCATCGCGGCCTGCCGCGCCAAGTCCCGTACGGTGAGCGGCTGGTCGAGCTGGGACCGGGCCCAGTCGAGTACGGGGGCCAGTGCGTCGTCGTCGGTCGCGGGCACGGACAGGTCGATGAACTGGGCCTGGCCGCCGGGCCGGTGGGCGGGCACCACCATGCGGCGGGCCAACTGGTTCGCGACATGGGCGCCGAGGTCGCGGCGCACCAGATGGAGGCAGAGGTCGAGCCCGGCGGTCAGGCCCGCGCTGGTGAGCACGTCGCCGTCGTCCACGTACAGCACCGAGTCGTCGACCCGCACCTTCGGGTAACGCTCGGCGAGTTGGGCGGTGTGCTGCCAATGGGCCGTGGCGCGCCGCCCGTCGAGCAGCCCGGCCTCGGCGAGCGCGAAGGCGCCGGTGCACAGGGAGACCATGCGGGCGCCCGCGTCGCAGGCCCGGCGCAGGGCCAGGATCAGCGCCTCCGGCAGGGGTTTGCCCGCTTCGACACAGGCGTCGGGCACCGACGGCACGATGACCGTGTCGGCTCCGACCAGGTCGTCGAGGCCGTAGCCGGTCCGCAGCACGAGCCCGGTGCCGGCGGCGGCGTCGGCGTCCTTGGGTCGCTCACCCTCTCCCGTGCCGCACAGCATCAGCTCGTACCAGGGGTCGGCCAGGTCGGACTGCGCCTTCCCGAAGACGGTGCAGGGGATGCTCAGCTCGTAGAGGTCCCAGGAGGGGAGCACGATCTCCTCGGTCACGACCACGGCCACGGAACCAGCGCTCATGCCTCGCAGCGTATGGCAGGAATTTGGTGGTGGCCGTCATCGGTGTCACTGTCCGCGGCCGCCGGGCGCTGCGAGCGTGGGTGGTGAGTGATCAACCGCTGTGCGCGGACGTACAAGGAGTTGTGAGTTGAACGCTGACCACCAGGCCGTCACGGTCATCGGACTGGGCTCGATGGGCTCGGCGCTTGCCGCCGCGCTGCTGGACCGCGGCCATCCGACCACCGTGTGGAACCGCTCGGCGGACAAGGCCCGGCCGCTGGCCGGCCGGGGCGCCCGCCCGGCCGCGACGCCCGGGGAGGCGGTCGCGGCGAGCCCGCTCGTCGTCGCCTGCGTCCTGGACTACGAGGCGCTGCACACCGTCCTCGACCCCGTCGCCGACACCCTCGCGGGCAAGGTCCTGGTCAACCTCACCTCCGGCTCGCCGGAGCAGGCCCAGGAGATGGCCGTATGGGCCCGGTCCCATGGCGCCGACTACCTCGACGGCGCGATCATGACCACCCCGCCCGGCGTCGGCAGCCCCGAAATGATGTTCCTCTACAGCGGTCCGCACGCCGTCTTCGAAGCCCACCGGCCGACCCTGGCGGCCCTGGGCGACCCCCTGCACCTGTCCGACGACCCCGGCCTGGCCTCCCTCTACGACGCGGCCCTGCTCGGCCTGATGTGGTCCACCATGGCCGGCTGGCTGCACGGCACCGCGCTGGTCGGCGCGGAGAAGACGCCGGCCACGGCCTTCACCCCGGTCGCGATCCGCTGGCTGACCGCCGTGACCGGCTTCCTCACCGCCTACGCACCGCAGGTGGACGCCGGCCGCTACCCGGGCGACGACGCGACCATCGACGTACAGATCGCGGCCATCGAGCACCTGCTGCACGCGGCGGCGTCCCGGGGCATCGACAACGCGCTGCCCCAGCTGCTGAAGTCCACCATGGAGCGGGCCAGGGCCGCGGGCCACGGCTCGGACAGCTTCGCGGGTGTGATCGAGGTCCTGAGGAAGCCGGCGGCCGACCAGTGACCACGACGCCCGCGGCCGCCCAGGAACCGATGGCCACCGCCGCGCCCTGGGCGGAGCTGCTGTCGGCCGCCGCCGACGACTGCCTGGCCGCTCTCCTCACCACCGCCGACCAGGACTGGTCACGCCCGGCCCACGGCCTCGACTGGACCTGCCGGGCGACCCTCGACCATCTCGCCCTCGGCCTGACCGGCTACGCCGGACTGCTCATCGCCCGGCCCCAGGAGCGCTACATCACGCTCTTCGCCTCGCTCGATCCCGCGGCCCCGGTCCCCGCCTGTCTGGAGGGGGTCGGGATCGCCGCGTCCCTTCTCACCTCCACCGTCCGCGACACGTCCACACAGGTGCGCGCCTGGCATCCCTGGGGACACTCCGACCCCGCCGGGTTCGCCGCCATGGGTATCGTCGAACTGCTCGTCCACACCTACGACATCACCCGCGCCCTCGGGCTTCCCTGGACCCCGCCCGACGGCCCGGTCGGTGCCGCGCTCACCCGTCTCTTCCCCGGTGCCCCGGCGGGCAACAGCCCGTTTGACACCCTGTTGTGGTGCACCGGACGTATCCCGCTTCCCGGCCGTCCGCGGCGCGCCGAGTGGCAGTGGGACGGAACGCCCGAAGGAGACCGGAATGACAGATCTGCGCCAGGCCCGCGTGTCCGACCACCCCGCGCTGGTGGAGTGCGTACAGACGTGGTGGGGTGACTCCCGCACACCCCAGCAGGCCCGCGAGCTGTCGCTGCTGCTGCCGAAGCTGTTTCTGCAGTTCTTCTCCGGCACCAGCCTGGTACGGGAGGACGGGGCGGGGGCGGTCGAGGCGTTCCTGGTCGGCTTCTACTCCGGGGACAACGGCCACGAGGCGTATATCCACTTCGTGGGGGTGAACCCCCGGCTGCGCGGGCAGGGCGTGGCGCGCGGGCTCTACGAGGCCTTCTTCCGGCGGGCCGCCGAGGCGGGCCGGACGGAGGTGCGCGCGATCACCTCGCCGGGGAACACCGGGTCCATCGCGTTTCACCGGGCCATGGGGTTCGAGTTCGAGGCGGGTGACCGCGAGGTCGACGGGGTGCCCGTGCACAGCGACTACGACGGCCGGGGGCAGGCCCGGGTGTGCTTCCGCAAGCCGCTCGACCGCACGGTCGTCACAACGCGATGACGTCGAGGCCGACCGAGGGCAGCGCCCAGGGTTCGATCGTGCCGTCGCACAGCTCCGCGAGGAACTGGACGGCACCGCCCGCGTAGTGCCACCACTCGCCGTTGTGGGAGGCGACGGTGACCAGCCACTCCCCCGGGCCGTCGCCGGTCGTGCTCCACAGGAACATGTCGCCCTGGTTGGAATCCCCCCACGGCAGCAGCCCGCCCGGCGCAGGGTGGGGGCGCAGACCGGCTGTCATGTCGTGTTCCACCCAGTCCACAAGGTCCTCGGTCAGCGTCTCGCGGATGCCGTCGAGCAGGTACCGCTCCTTCCCGGGCCTGGGGAGGTTGGGAAGGAGGAAGTCGCCAAGGATGAAGTCGGGATAGCACTCGGCGAGGCGCTTGTAGTCGGCGGGCAGCGGGGTGCCCAGGCCCTCCTCCAGCACCGCCCAGTCGAGCACGGCGGGCTCCGGTCGGCGGTGGGCCGCCAGGCCGGGCACGGCGCGCTCCAGCGCGGCGATCGCCTCGTCCGGATCGGTGAGGCGGTGTGCCGGGGTCTGCGTACCGATCAGGTCGTCGGTCGGGGTGTCGGTCGGGGTGTCGCTCATGGTGCACAGGGTGACATACCGGTCCGACAGTGGCCCCGGCCATGGCCGTCGGCCACCGGTCACCGCGGCACCAACTCCCGTTCCAGAATGGCCGATTCCTGTTTCGGACTGCGATCAGTAGTTCACCTTCCCGTCATCTGATCAAGCCCGGAATGTGGGTTTCCACGAGCACGCTTCCGCCGTGAGACGCATATTCGGAATCGTCCTGGCGGTTCTGTTGATCGGTGGCGTGGTTGTCGCCGTCGTCGCGGGACGCGATAAGGACAAGGGCACGGCAACGACGACCGTGCGCGGGGTGATCGGGTCGGAGAAGGCCGAGTTCTTCGCCGACCCCGATGTGGTGAAGGCCCTCGCGGACAAGGGGGTGACCGTCAAGACGGAGACGTCCGGCTCCTGGGCGATGGAGAACCTTCCGCTCAAGGGGTACGACTTCGCCTTCCCGAGCAGCGAGTCGCCCGCCGCCGAGCTGGCCCGGAAGGCCGGGGTGAACGGTACGCCGCTGCGGCCGTTCTACTCGCCGCTGGTGGTCGTGGCGCATCGCAACGCGGCCGGGGTGCTGGCCGACAACGGGCTCGCGACGCTGACGGCCGGCAAGAACACCGGCACGCTGAAGATGGGCGCCTATCTCAAGGCCGCCGAGGAGGACCGCACCTGGCAGCAGCTCAAGGGCTCGCGGAAGTACAGCGAGCTGAACGGCGTGGTGTCCATCACCAGCACCGACCCCGCCCAGTCCAACTCGGGCGCGCTGTATCTGGCCGCCGCCTCGTACGTGGCCAACGGCGGCCGTATCGTCGCCAGTGACGCGGACATCGCCCGGACCACCCCGCTGCTGAAGAAGCTCATCAGCGTCCAGGGCGCCCAGCAGTCCAGCTCCGACGCCCCGTTCCGGGACTTCATCAGCGGCGCGGCCAACCCGCTGGTCCTGGTCTACGAATCGCAGGTCGCCTCGCTGCTGCTGCAGAAGCAGGACGTCGGCGACATGGTCGTCCTCTACCCGGACGTCACGGTCAACAGCGACCACACCCTGGTGCCGCTGACCCCCGAGGGGCGCAAGCTCGGGGAACTGCTGAGCGGCGACAAGAAGCTACGCGAGCTGGCCGTGCGGCACGGCTTCCGGCCGCAGGGGACGGCGTCCGAGTTCATCGCCGCCACCGCGCCCCACACCGCGTACCTCAACCAGCGGCTGACCGGGGTCCGGCAGGCGCCCGTGCCCAAGGCCGAGGTGCTGCGGGACCTCGCGCGACGAGCGACGAGCTAGGACCTAGGGAGACAGACCATCATGGCCACTGACAACACCGACGACCTGGTCCTCACCCCGCCCGAGCCCGTCGCCCCGGTGCCCAAGGAGAAGGCGGCCGGTCTGGTGCCGGTCGAGGACTCCGCACGGGAGGAGATGGAGCGCCGCGCCTCCGAGTACGTGTCCACGCTGGCCGGCCTGGACGCCCGCTCCCCCGAGTTCGCCACCCGGATCGGCGAGATCACCGCGCTCGGCGCGGGTGAGATGCGCGGCGCCGCCCAGCAGTCCAACCGGATGCTGGACCGCACCGTGCGCTCCCTCGCCCAGGGCGACGGCGACGCGCAGACCCGGGTGTCGTCCTCGCTGGTCGAACTGCGCCGCACCGTCGAGGACCTGGACCCGCGCGACACCCAGCTGAAGGGCGCGCGCAAGCTGCTGTCCAAGCTGCCGGGCGGCAACAAGCTGCGCGACCACGTCGCCAAGTACGCCTCCGCCCAGGGCACCCTCAACAAGATCGTCGGCTCGCTGCGCGGCGGCCAGGACGAGCTGCGCCGCGACAACGCCGCCCTGCACACCGAGCGCATCCGGCTCTGGGAGAGCATGGGCAAGCTCCAGGAGTACGCGGTGCTGGCCGACGCCCTGGACACGGCCGTGGAGCGCCAGATCACGGCCGTCGAGGCCACCGACCCGACCCAGGCGGACGCGCTGCGTGCCGATGTCCTCTTCCCCGTACGGCAGAAGCACCAGGACCTGCTGACGCAGCTCGCGGTGTGCGCGCAGGGGTATCTGGCGATGGACGTCGTACGCCGTAACAACGAGGAGCTGATCAAGGGCGTCGACCGGGCCGCGACCACCACCGTCTCGGCGCTGCGCATCGCGGTGATGCTGTCCTCCGCGCTGGAGAGCCAGCGCAAGGTGACCGAGCAGGTCAACGCCCTGCGCGGGACGACCGAGGACCTGATCCGGGGCAATGCGGAGATGCTGGCCACCCAGAGCGGCGAGATCCAGCGGATCGCGGCCGACCCGGCGGTGGGTGTGGAGACGCTGCGCGGCGCGTTCCAGCAGATCTACCGGACGCTGGACGCGATCGACACCTACAAGGCGCGGGCGACCGAGTCGATGGCGACGACGGTGGAGGCCCTGACGGACGAGTTGCAGCAGGCGAGCGCGTATCTGGAGCGCACCCGCTCGGCGAGCGCGGCCGAGGGGAGCCTGCAGTGAACCCATCTCCTCGCGGGGTGCCCCGGCGCGCCTTTATGGCCCTCGGCCTGGCCGCCGTGCTGCCGGTGAGCGCCGCCTGCACCTCGGAAGATTCGGAAGACGAGGACAAGAAGGGGGGCGGTAAGCGCGCCCCCGGCACGCTGCGGATCCTGGCGAGCAGCGAGCTGACGGATATGAAGCCGGTGCTGGACGCGGCGCGCGAGGCGACCGGCGTCACCGTCGAGGCCACCTGGTCGGGCACCCAGGACGCGGTCGAGCGGGTGGCTTCCGGGAAGGCCGACGGGGCGTACGAGGCGATCTGGCTGTCGTCCAACGACTATCTGCGGCTGCGCCCGGAGACCGCCAAGAAGATCACCTCGGAGACGCCGGTGATGACCTCGCCGGTCGCCCTCGGTGTCAAGGCGGACGTGGTGCGGCGGCTGGGCTGGCATCCGGACCAGGTCACCTGGGCCCGGATCCACCAAGCGGTGGCCGACGGGAAGCTGACGTACGGGATGACCGACCCGGTGCGTTCCAACTCCGGCTTCTCGGCGCTCATCTCGATCGCCTCGGGGCTGTCCGGCGCCCAGTCGGCGCTGCGCGACGCGGACGTACGGAAGGTCACGCCGAAGCTGAAGGAGTTCTTCGCGGGGCAGAAGCTGACGTCCGGCTCGTCGGGGTGGCTGGCCCAGGCGTACACCCGGCGCGGCGACGTGGACGCCCTGATCAACTACGAGTCCGTCCTGCTGTCCCTGAACCGCGACCACCACACCGACCTGACGGTGATCCGCCCCCAGGACGGAGTGGTGACCGCCGACTACCCGCTCACCGCGCTCGCCTCCGCGCCCCAGGACGCGCGGGACTCGGTCCGCGCGCTCACCGAGTATCTGCGGTCCGCCGAGGCCCAGCGGATGCTGACCGAGCGGACCTTCCGGCGGCCCGTCGTCACCTCCGTACGGCCCGCCGCCCCGCTGTCCGCCGCCAAGCGGCGCGAACTGCCCTTCCCTGGCACCCGGTCGGTGGCCGACGGGCTGCTCGCCGCGTACGAGAACGAGCTGCGGCGGCCCTCGCGGACGGTGTACGTACTGGACACCTCCGGCTCGATGGAGGGCGACCGGCTCGACCGGCTCAAGGCGGCGCTGACCCAGCTGGCCGGCGCGGACGGCGCGGCCACCGGGGAGCGGTTCCGGGACCGGGAGGAAGTGACGCTGATGCCCTTCGGCTCCGAGGTGAAGGTGGTCCGTACGCATACGGTGCCCGAGGCCGACCCGGGCAAGGCGCTCGCCGCGATCCGCGCGGACGCCAAGGCGCTGACCGCCGACGGGGAGACCGCGATCTTCAGCAGTCTGCGGGAGGCGTACCGCCATCTCGCCGAACGCGCCTCGGCCCTCGGGGACGACCGTTTCACCTCGATCGTGCTGATGACGGACGGGGAGAACACGGCCGGGGACTCCGCCGACGACTTCGAGTCCTTCTACCGGCGCCTGCCCGGGGCGCAGCGGACGACCCCTGTCTTCCCGATCCTCTTCGGCGACTCCGACCGCGGCGAGCTGGAGAGCATCGCCTCCCTCACCGGCGGCCGGCTCTTCGACGCGACCAAGAGCTCGCTGGACCAGGCCTTCGAGGAGATCCGTGGCTACCAATAAGGCGAGTGGGGCCAAGAAGGCCGGTGCGACCAATAAGGTCCTGCGCTATCTGGAGTCCCGTAAGAACATCGCCGGCAGCGCGGCGGGGGTCGCGGGCCTGGCCCTCACCTTCACCGGCCTCGCGGGCGCCTACTGGCCGGTGGTGGTGGTCGGCCTGTACGGCGCGGGCGCGCTGATCGCCCCGCCCGAGCGGCCCGCGGCGCCGGACTTCGCCGACCCGGCCCGGGAACTGGACGCCCTGCGGGAGGACTTCACGCGGCTGCGGGACTATCTCGGCGAAGTCGAACTGCCGCCCGCGGCCTCCGGCCGGCTCACCGAGCTGGACGGGCTGCTGGCAGCGCTGCTCGACCCGGAGCTGGCGGGCGAGGCGCTGATGCTCGACCCGGAGGGGACGTACGCGCTGTCGCGGATCATCCGCCACGACGTGCCCGAGGCCGTCGACACATACGCCCGCACCCGCTGGTGGACCCGGCTCACCCCGGGCGCTGACCCGCCCGAGCGCCATCTGGAGCGCCAGCTGACGCTGCTGTTCGACGAGGCGAACGCGATGGCCTCGGCCCTGCGGGAGGCGGAGGCCCGCCGTCAGCAGACGCATACGCAGTACCTGGAGGACCGGGGGCGCAACAGCTAGTGCCGCGTCAGCCAAGGTTTGACCCGCGCGCCGCCCTGGCACGCGCCCCCACCTACCGCTGGGAGGTGCCCAGGCCGGGCCGAGCACTACATCATGTTTCTGGTCAACTGCTCGTCGATAAATCGACGAGCTTGCACAACGGGCGGCACTGGCTGCAACACGTCGCTTGCGTCCAGCTCCACCGGAGCGGAGCAGAGGCGATTGACTGCGCCCCGCACAGCAACGGCGGCAAGTTCACGGCCGCGGATCTGCGTGGCATCAGGAAGCTGGTCTCCAACGGCGCCTGACGCGAACGGCGTCTGACGCGAAACGGCCTCTGACGCGCGAACAACGAGGCGGGGCCCCGCACATGGGTGCGGGGCCCTTTGCCTGAAACGGCGGAGCTGTCGCTCAGCCCAGACGCTCGACGAGCGCGCGGTGCTCGTCCCACATCTCCTGCGGCGTGTGGTCGCCGAAGGTGCGCAGGTGGTCGGGGACCAGCGCCGCCTCCTCGCGCCATACGTCCTTGTCGACGGTCAGCAGCAGGTCGAGGTCGGCGTCGGGGATGTCCAGGCCCTCGGTGTCCAGCGCCTCGCGGGTCGGCAGCACGCCGATCGCGGTCTCCACGCCCTCGGCCTTGCCGTCGAGGCGGTCGACGATCCACTTGAGCACACGGCTGTTCTCGCCGAAGCCCGGCCATACGAACCGGCCGCCGGCGTCCTTGCGGAACCAGTTCACGTAGTAGATCTTCGGCAGCTTGGCCTGGTCGGCGGTCTTGCCGACCTTCACCCAGTGGGCCATGTAGTCGCCCATGTTGTAGCCGCAGAACGGCAGCATGGCGAACGGGTCGCGGCGCAGCTCGCCGACCTTGCCCTCGGCCGCGGCGGTCTTCTCGCTGGCCACGTTGGCGCCGAGGAAGACGCCGTGCTGCCAGTCGAAGGACTCGGTGACCAGCGGCACCGCGCTGGCGCGCCGGCCGCCGAAGAGGATCGCCGAGATCGGCACGCCCTTGGGGTCCTCCCACTCGGGCGCGATGATCGGGCACTGTCCGGCGGGCACGGTGAAGCGGGCGTTGGGGTGGGCGGCGGGGGTGCCGGACTCGGGCGTCCAGTCGTTGCCCTTCCAGTCGGTGAGGTGCGCGGGCGCGTCCTCGGTCATGCCCTCCCACCACACGTCGCCGTCGTCGGTGAGCGCGACGTTGGTGAAGACCGAGTTGCCCCACAGGGTCTTCATGGCGTTGGCGTTGGTGTGCTCACCGGTGCCGGGCGCGACGCCGAAGAAGCCCGCCTCGGGGTTGATCGCGTACAGCTGGCCGTCCTCGCCGAACCGCATCCAGGCGATGTCGTCGCCGATGGTCTCGACCGTCCAGCCGTGGATGGTCGGCTCCAGCATGGCGAGGTTGGTCTTGCCGCAGGCGCTGGGGAAGGCCGCCGCGACGTACTTGGCCTCTCCGCGCGGCGGGGTGAGCTTGAGGATCAGCATGTGCTCGGCGAGCCAGCCCTCGTCGCGGGCCATGACGGAGGCGATGCGCAGCGCGTAGCACTTCTTGCCGAGCAGCGCGTTGCCGCCGTAGCCGGAGCCGTACGACCAGATCTCCCGGCTCTCGGGGAAGTGGGAGATGTACTTGGTGCTGTTGCACGGCCAGGGGACGTCGGCCTGACCGGCCTCCAGCGGGGCGCCGAGGGTGTGCACGGCCTTGACGAAGAAGCCCTGGTCACCGAGGACGTCGAGGACGTCCTGGCCCATGCGGGTCATGGTGCGCATGGAGACGGCGACGTACGCGGAGTCGGTGATCTCCACGCCGATCGCGGACAGCGGCGAGCCGAGCGGGCCCATGCAGAACGGCACCACGTACATGGTCCGGCCGCGCATCGAACCCCGGAAGACGCCCTGCTCCCCGGAGAAACTGCCTTCTTCCCCGCAAAAGATGGCGCGCATTTCGTCCGGGTGTTTCCAGTGGTTGGTCGGGCCCGCGTCCTGCTCACGCTCGGAGCATATGAAGGTGCGGTCCTCGACGCGCGCCACGTCCGTGGGGTCGGAGGCGGCGTAGTACGAGTTCGGCCGCTTGATCGGATCGAGCCGCTGGAACGTTCCCTTCTCCACGAGCTCCGCGCACAGTCGCTCGTACTCCGCCTCCGAGCCGTCGCACCACACCACCCGGTCGGGCTGGGTGAGCTCGGCGATCTCGCCGACCCAGGAGATCAGCTCCTGGTGGCTGGTGGGGGCTGCGGTGGTTGAGGAAGCCACATTGCTGGGCGCCACGATCGCTCCATTCCGCCGGGACCGCTCCGGTCCGGCGTCACTGATTGAGGGTTTGGCCGGATATGTGCACTCATACCCGCCCTATGCGTTTTTCGACGTTCAGGAGTTTTGGGAGTTATGGAGACAGCTACCCCTTGGGGGCTGCGACCCGGATGCTCAGCTCATCCGGTGCCGACCGCGCTCATTTGATCATCCGACGGCTCGGGCAATCTGTCCAGTGGGCACAGGGTGACCATCACCACTCGAAACAGGGGGGTAACCTACGGTGGCGTAGGTAGCATGTGCGCCATGACTGCCGCCGTGCCCGATCCCGCCGTTGACGCTCCGGTTGACACCACGACAGGGCCCCCGGCGGATCCGCCGGCCCCCGTCAAGCCACGACTGCGTGGATGGCTGCATGCCGGGATGTTCCCCGCCGCGCTCATCGCCGGCGTGGTCCTCACCGCCCTCGCGGACAGCCCGCGCGGACGGCTGGCCTGCGGCATCTACACCCTCACCGCCTGCGCGCTGTTCGGCGTGAGCGCCCTCTACCACCGGGGCGACTGGGGGCCGCGCGCCGCGGCCGTGCTGCGCCGGCTGGACCACGCCAATATCTTCCTGATCATCGCGGGCACCTATACGCCCTTCACGCTGCTGCTTCTGCCCGACGGCAAGCAGGAGTTGATGCTGTGGCTGGTGTGGGCGGGGGCGCTCGCCGGGATCGCCTTCCGGGTCTTCTGGGTCGGCGCCCCGCGCTGGCTCTACACCCCCTGCTATATCGCCCTGGGCTGGGCCGCGGTCTTCTTCCTGCCCGACTTCCTGCGCACCGGCGGCATTGCCGTGATGACGCTGATCGTCGTCGGCGGGCTGCTCTACAGCGTGGGCGCGGTGGTCTACGGCACCAAGCGCCCCAACCCCTCACCGCGCTGGTTCGGCTTCCACGAGGTGTTCCACTCCCTCACGCTGGCCGCCTTCGTCGTCCACTACGTGGGCATTTCCCTGGTGGCCTATCAGCACGCCTGACTCCCGCCACTGGCTATCGATTGACAGCCCACATCTTTTGAGAGTTACTGTCACTTGACGGTAACTCTCGGAGGTGTGCCTTGTCTGCTGTTTCGGATGCCCGGGGTGTCCCGGATCCGCGTCGCTGGTGGGCGCTCGGGGCCCTCGTCGCGGCCCTGCTCGTACTCGGCTTCGATACGACGATCCTCAACATCGCCCTGCCACAGATGGCCACGGCGCTCGGCGCCGACACCGGCGAACAGCAGTGGATCGCCGACTCGTACACCCTCGTCTTCGCCGCCGGAATGCTCCCTGCCGGTCTCCTCGGCGACCGGTTCGGCCGCCGCGCGATGCTGGTGACGGGCCTGGGAATCTTCCTGGTCGGCTCGGTCGTCGGCACCCTCGTGGACTCCGCGGCCCTCGTCATCGCCGCCCGCGTGCTCATGGGCCTGGGCGCCGCGCTGGTCTCGCCGCTGTCCCTGGCCGTCGTGCCCACCTTCTTCGGCCCCGAGGAACGCGCCAAGGCCATCGGGGCCCTCAGCGCGGCCGCGGCGCTCGGCATGCCGCTGGGACCGCTGGTCGGCGGCTGGCTCCTGGACCACTTCTGGTGGGGCTCGGTCTTCCTGATCAACATCCCCATGGCCGCGATCGCCATGGTCGTCTGCCTGTTCCTGCTCCCCGAGTCCCGCGACCCGGCCGCCCCCAAGGTCGATGTCGTCAGCACCGCGCTGAGCGCCGGCGGGCTCGCCACGCTCGTCTACGGCTTCATCGAGGCCCCGCACCGGGGCTGGTCCGACCCGCTCATCTGCACCATGTTCGCCGCGTCGGCCGCACTGCTGACCGGCCTCGTACTGCGCGAGCGACAGGCCGTACGCCCCATGCTCGACCTGCCTCTGCTGCGCCGGCCCGCCTTCCTGTGGAGCGCCGTCACCGCCACACTGGTGAGCTTCTGCCTGCTGGGCCTGCTGTTCGTCCTGCCGCAGTACCTCCAGGCCGTAGTCGGCTACGACGCCTTCGGCACCGGGCTGCGGCTGCTGCCCATGATGGGCGGACTGCTGATCTCCGCCCGGACGGCCGCCCCGCTCGCCGCGCGCTTCGGGGCCCGGCCCGTCATCGCCGGCGGGCTGCTGGTGATCGCCGCGGCCGCGTTCCTCGGCTCGCGCACCCAGGTGGACGACGGCTACGGCATGACCGCGCTCTGGCTGACGCTCACCGGCCTGGGCTTCGGCTTCGGCATCGTCCCGGCCATGGACGCGGCCCTCGGCTCGCTGCCCAAGGACCGCGAGGGCACCGGCTCGGGGCTCCTCATGACGCTCCGGCAGGTCGGCGGCGCCCTCGGGATCGCCCTGCTCGGCAGCCTGCTCGCGGTCGCGTACGACGACCGGCTGGACACCACCGGACTGCCGCCGGGCGCGGCGGATGTCGCCGGCGACTCGGTCATCGCCGCCCGGCTGCTGGCCGAGCGCCTGCACAGCCCCGAGCTCGCGGCCTCCGCCGACCGCGCCTTCGTCCACGGTATGGACCTCACCCTGCTGGTCACCGCCGCCGTCTCGCTGGCCGCGGCCGTCCTGACGGCGCTCTTCATGCCGGGTCGGGGCGCCCGGAACGCACAGCCGGACGCACAGCGGGACGCCCAAGAAACGCAGGACGGGCCGGACACCGAGGCACCGGCCATGGCCCAGGAGCGCACTGATGCCCGACAATGAGTTTCATGGCACGTACCACCCCCACAGCCCCGCCCAAGCTCGGACTGCGTGAGCGCAAGAAGATCCAGACCCGGCAGGCGATCCGGCGCGCCGCGTACCGGCTCTTCCAGGAACAGGGGTACGACGCCACCCCGGTCGACCAGATCGCGGAGGCCGCGGAGGTCTCCCCGAGCACGGTCTTCCGCTACTTCCCCACCAAGGAGGACATCGTCCTCACGGACGAGTACGACCCGCTCATCCTGGAGGCGCTGCGCGCCCGCCCCCTCGACGAGCCGCCGGTGGCCTCCCTGCGGCGCGCCCTCATCGATCTGATCCGCCAGTACGCCGAGGACGCCCGCGGGGAGTTGGAGATCAGGCTGACCCTGATCCGGCAGGTCCCCGCGCTGCGCGCACGGATGAGCGAGGGCATGACCCAGACCCGCGACATGCTCGGCGAGGTGATGGCCGAGCGCAGCGGACGGGCGGCGGACGACCTCGATGTGCGGGTGGTCGTGGCGGCCGTCCTCGGGGCGGTGCAGGAAGCGGTCTTCTACTGCTTCGACCGCGGGCGGATCGAGGACATCGAGAAGGAGATCGACCGCGCGCTGGACATCCTGGCCCGCGGCCTGCCCCTGTAGCCCCCGCTCCGGGCCCGGGCGCTACCCCGGGCCCGGGGGTTACCCCAGACCGGGGCGGTTACCCCAGCTTCCCCGCCAGCGCCCCCGCGTCCGCCGTGGGCGCGTCACAGGTGAACCGGCGGCATACGTACGCCGCCGGCCGCCCTTCCAGCAGCGGGCGGTCCAGCAGCAGCGGCACCTCCCGGGAGCCGGGCTCGCCGACCGCGACCACCGCCCCGGGCGCGGTGCCCAGGAGGGCGGCCCGGTGCAGGGCGCGGGTCGCCGGGTCGTCGCCGGGGCCGACGACAGCCACCTCGCGCGGCCCGTCGAGCAGCGCCTCGGCCACCGCGAGCCCCCAGCCGATGAACCGCGGCACCCGCGCCCCGAGCGCCTGCACCACCCCGAGCGCGCGCTCGGCCGCCTCCCGGGGGCGGTCCTCGCCGGTGACGGCGGCGTACGACAGCAGAGCCCCGGCCGCGGCCGTCCAGCCCGAGGGCGCGGCGTTGTCCGTCGGGTCCTGGGGGCGGCGGATCAGCGCCTCGGCGTCGTCGGCGGTGTCGTACAGCATGCCGTCCTCGGCGGCGAAGTGGCCCTGCACGGTGTCCAGCAGCAGGCCCGCGAGCTCGACCCAGGCGCCCTCGCCGGTGACGGAGGACAGCGCGAGGAAGCCCTCGGCGACATCCGCGTAGTCCTCCAGGACACCCGCATGGGATCCGGCGGTGCCGTCCAGGGAGGTGCGGGCGAGCCGCCCGCGCTCGTCCAGGTGGACGCGCACCAGCAGGTCGGCGGCCTCGGTCGCGGCCTCGACGAGGTCGGGGCGGTCGAAGTACGCGCCGGTCTCGGCGAGCGCGGCGACCGCCAGGCCGTTCCACGCGGCGACGACCTTGTCGTCGCGGCCGGGGCGCGGCCGCTGCCCGCGCGCCGCCAGCAGCCGCTCCCGTACGGAGGCGACACGCCCGGCGTCGGCCAGCGCCTCGCGGTCGGGGAGCCGCAGCACGGAGGCGCCCTGCTCGAAGTTGCCTTCCTCGGTCACGCCGAAGAACTCGGCGGCGAGCTCGGCGTCCTTCTCCCCCAGCACCTCGCTCAGCTGCTCCGAGGTCCACACGTAGTACGCGCCCTCGGCGTGCCCGCCCTTGCCGTCGTCGCTGTCGGCGTCGAGGGCGGAGGCGAATCCGCCTTGTTCGGTGCGCAGCTCGCGGACCAGGAAGTCGGCGGTCTCCACGGCGACGCGGCGGGCGAGGTCCGACCCAGTGGCCCGCCACAAATGCGCATAAACACGACACAGAAGCGCATTGTCATAGAGCATCTTCTCGAAGTGCGGCACGGTCCAGGTCGCGTCGACCGCGTAGCGCGCGAACCCGCCGCCGAGCTGGTCGTAGATGCCGCCGCGGGCCATCGCCTCGCAGGTCGCCTGGACCATCTGGAGCGCGCCCTCCGAGCCCGTACGGGCGTGGTGGCGCAGCAGGAACTCCAGCACCATGGACGGCGGGAACTTGGGCGCGCCCCCGAAACCGCCGTGCACGGCGTCGAATTCGCGGGTCAGCGCCATCAGCGCGGTGTGCAGATCCTCGGGCCCCGGCGGCTGGGCGGCCCCGTAGGCCAGGGAGGCCCCGCCGCGCTCGGCGAGGTCCCGCACGATGCGCTCGGCCACGTCCTTCACCTCGTCACGGCGGTCCGCCCATGCGGACTGCACGCCCTCGAGGACCTGCCGGAAGGACGGCATGCCGTGGCGCGGCGCCGGCGGGAAGTACGTGCCGAAGTAGAAGGGCTCGGCCTCGGGGGTCAGGAAGACCGTCATCGGCCAGCCGCCCTGGCCGGTGGCGGCCTGCACGGCCTCCATGTAGACGGCGTCGACGTCCGGCCGCTCCTCGCGGTCGACCTTCACGGACACGAAGTGCGCGTTGAGGTAGTCGGCGGTCGCCTCGTCCTCGAAGGATTCACGGGCCATGACATGGCACCAGTGACAGCTCGAATAGCCGACGCTCAGCAGCACGGGCACACCGCGGCGGCGGGCCTCCTCGAAGGCGTCGTCGGACCACGGCCGCCAGTCGACCGGATTGTCCGCGTGCTGGAGAAGGTACGGAGATGTCTCATGCGCCAGACGGTTCGGCATGCCCCCATCCTCCCTCAACTCATGGCGAGGGCGAGTTATCCACAGGCCTGCCGGATATGAGCCAGAAACGGAACACTTGATGCTGGCAGGAGGGGGACGAAGATGCCGGGATCACCGACCGCGCTGCGGGACAGTCATCGTGGAGAGGTCGAGCGGCTGCTCGCGCGCGCCGTCGAGGAGGAGGTGCGGCGCTCCGGCGGGCGGACCGACGGCGGGGTGCTGCTGGGTCGCGCGCGGGCCGCGCTGGACAGCATGGCGGCGACGGCCGCCGAGGAGTACGGGGCGTATCTGCGCGCGCTGGAGGAGTCGGAGGCCGAGAGCCGGCCGCTGTCGTCGCGGCTGACGCGCCGGCAGCTGGGCCCGCCGATGCTGGCCACCGCGGTCGCGGCCGCCGGCGCCTTCGGCGCGGACCTGTCCTGGGGCACCTCGGCGGCCACGGCGCTGGGCGCGGGCGTGACCGCGGCGGTGGCCGGCTCGGCGGCCGCGGTCGTGGGGCTCACGGCCGGCCACTGGCCCGCCGCCCACCGCCGGGCCGCGCTGCGCAACCAGCCGGGC
This sequence comes from Streptomyces sp. NPDC000941, assembly GCF_053599555.1. Lineage (NCBI taxonomy): Bacteria > Bacillati > Actinomycetota > Actinomycetes > Kitasatosporales > Streptomycetaceae > Streptomyces > Streptomyces sp. NPDC000941. The sequence continues at coordinate 210 of NZ_JBSFMM010000076.1, read as the reverse complement.
GGGGCCGAGCAGCTGAGGCTCCAGTGGCTGACGGCCGTGGAGGTGCGCGGCATCCGGCCGTTCGTCGACCGGCACCGGATGACGACGGCCGCCATCCGCGGCAGCGGCGGCACCGACCGGCCCGCCCGCTCCACCGCGGGCGCCGGGTCCGGCTCGGGCAAGGGCGACGCGGGCCGCGCGGGCTCCGGCGGGCGCGCGAGCTCCGCGGGG
>NZ_JBSFMM010000075.1:0-48136 GCF_053599555.1 Streptomyces sp. NPDC000941 | reverse complement strand
GGCGATGGCGTTCGGGGGGCGGAAGTGCTCCGCCTGGCTGTTGCCGCCGATGACGTAGGTGTGCGTGTTGACGCAGATGTTCCAGGCGTTGGTGGCGATGTCCCGGTAGCGGGTGGTGCCGGTGGCCTTGTACTCCCGGGCGGCGCCGATCCATTTGGGCACCTGGGTGTTGGCGTGCAGCCCGTTCAGCCGGTCCTGATTGGATGCCAGCGGGTCGAACACCGCGCCGTGGTCGAAGCGTTGCGCGGCGGTGAGCCATCGCGAGTCGCCGGTCTGGAGGTAGAGGTCGGACAGTACGGCATTCATGCCACCGAACTCGGTCCCCAACACGGACTGCATCTGCTGGCCGCTCAGCCGACCGGTGCGCCAGTCGACCCATCCGGCCAGGCCCAACAGCACATCGCGAGCTTGCGTGCTGCCCATATGGCGCCATACGTCCAGCAGGCCGGCCAGGGTCTTGTGGATGACGTAGTACGGCACGTTGCCGTTCGACAGGGTTCCCGCCTCGAGAGCGCTGAAGTCGGACTCGGGAAAGCCGGACAGGTACCCGCCGTTGAACCCCACGGCGCCATTGTTGGCCTGGCACTTGGCCAACTCTGCCACCATGTGGACAGCCTTGTCCCGGCACGTGGTGTCCCCCGTCACGGCATACACCTGCGCCCACGCGGTGAGGAAGTGCCCCTGCACGTGGGTGCGGAAGGGGAACGTCGGCCCGTCCCAGCCGCCGTTGGAGGCGGCGCCATGGGTGGGCAACCGGTGGTTGGCCCGGAAATTGTACAGCAACCGGTCGGCATCGACGAACCGCAGGTAGTTCCGCGTACGGTTCTGGTTGTCCAGCCATCGGCTCGCGGTCAACCGGACCTGACCCCGCCCCGGCCTCCCGCGTGTCCGGTCTTTCCCGGTTCGTTGATCGGGTGGGGGCGTGGGCGGAGCGGAGCGGCTTGGCCGAGGGACGGTGGAGCAGGCCGGAGAGGATTGCGCGGTCGCGGTGCCGTCGGCTCGACCGCGTACGACTACCGCGACACCTACCTCTCCGCCAGGGGGTGACGACAGCCGGACAGCGCGCCGCCGACGGCGAGCAGGTGCCGCGAAGCCTCCCTCGCGGTCCCCCCACACCCATACGGAACTCGCCCCGCGGGTAGCACATCGGCGCCACCCGGGACACCTCGGCCTCGGCCATCAGAACAGTCCGAGCTGCGGGGACCCCGCCCTGGCTGTCGGGTTCAGGCCGGGTACGGCAGGTCGGCCTCCGAGGTGCCGGCGGGCCGGGTGTGCACGGTTGCGTTCGGGCCGCCGATCCGCAGCAGCCACGGGTGCGGGCTGTCGGTGGTCACATACAGGTGGTCGCCCCGGCGGCGCAGGTGGAAGCGGGCCGTCTCACCGGGGCCGTCGGTGCTGGGAATCACCACGGTGCGCTCGGCGCCGTCGGCGAAGGCGTGCACCCGCAGTTCGACGCCGTCCGCCCAGGCGGAGACCGGGTGCTGGTCGTCGGCGGCCAGCGCGATGACCGAGTCCGGGCGGGCCAGCAGCGGCAGGGTGTGGAAGCCGTGCTGCTCACGGGCCCAGCGCGGACCGGTGACCTGCGCGCCCGTCAGCACATTGGTCCAGGTGCCTTCCGGTACGTAGTACTCGACTGTGCCGTCGTCGGCGAAGACCGGGGCGACGAGCAGGTCGTCGCCGAGCATGTACTGCCGGTCGAGGGTGGCGGCGGCCGGGTCGTCGGGGAACTCCAGCACCATGGCGCGCATCACCGGGACACCGGTGGTGTGCGCCTGCTGCGCGACGCGCTGGAGGTACGGGGCGAGGCGGTGCTTGAGCAGGGTGAACTCGCGGGTGACGTCGACGGCCTCCTCGCCGTAGTCCCACGGCACGCGGTACGACTTGCTGCCGTGCAGGCGGCTGTGCGAGGAGAGCAGCCCGAACTGCACCCAGCGCTTGAACACGGCCGGGGTCGGGGTGCCCTCGAAGCCGCCGATGTCGTGACTCCAGAAACCGAAGCCGGACAGGCCGAGGGAGAGTCCGCCGCGCAGCGACTCGGCCATGGCGTTGAAGTGGGACTCGCAGTCGCCGCCCCAGTGGACCGGGTACTGCTGGCCGCCCGCCGTGGCGGAGCGGGCGAACAGCAGCGCCTCGCCCTCGCCTCGCTCGGCGCGCAGCAGTTCGAAGACGGCCTGGTTGTAGAGGTGGGTGTAGTAGTTGTGCATCCGCTCGGGGTCGGAGCCGTCGTGCCAGACGACATCGGTGGGAATGCGCTCGCCGAAGTCGGTCTTGAAGCAGTCCACGCCCTGGTCGAGCAGCGTCTTCAGTTTGCCGGTGTACCAGTCGCGCGCGGCCGGGTTGGTGAAGTCCACCAGGGCCATGCCGGGCTGCCACAGGTCCCACTGCCAGACGCTGCCGTCCGGGCGCCGCACCAGGTGGCCCTCGCGCATGCCCTCCTCGAACATCGCCGACTTCTGCGCGATGTACGGGTTGATCCAGGCGGAGATCCGCAACCCCTGCTGCTTGAGCCTGCTCAGCATGCCGACCGGGTCGGGGAAGGTCTCTGCGTCCCATGCGAAGTCGGACCACTGGTAGGCGCGCATCCAGAAGCAGTCGAAGTGGAAGACGCTCAGCGGGATGCCGCGCTCGGCCATGCCGTCGATGAAGCGGCCGACCGTGGCCTCGTCGTAGTCGGTGGTGAAGGACGTGGTCAGCCACAGGCCCAGTGCCCAGGCAGGCGGCAGGGCCGGGCGGCCGGTGAGCGCGGTGTAGCGTTCCAGGACCTGCTTCGGGGTCGGGCCGTGGATGACGAAGTACTCCAGCGACTGGTCCTCGACGCTGAACTGGACCTGGCCGACCGACTCGGAGCCGACCTCGTAGCTGACCTTGCCGGGATGGTTCACGAAGACGCCGTATCCACGGTTGGTCAGATGGAACGGGATGTTCTTGTAAGCCTGTTCGCTGCTGGTGCCGCCGTCGGCCTGCCAGATGTCCACACTCTGCCCGTTCTTGGCGAACGGGGTGAAACGCTCCCCCAGGCCGTAGACCAGCTCTCCGACGTCCAAGGAGAGCTGGCCGAGCATGTAGTGGCGGCCCTCGGCGTCGGTGACGAAACCGGTGCCGCGCTCGCCGGCGGAGGTCAGCACGCGTCCGCCGGCGGTGAACTCGAGCAGCCACGGCTGTTCCGTATCCACCCGCAGCGTCAGTTCGCCGGAGGACAGCTCCAGCACCGCTCCGTCCCGGCGTACCTTGCCGGCGTCCGCACCGGCGCCGGGCAACGCGAACTCCGGTCCCCGGCGGACCGATCCGGCATGGTGGGTGGTCCGCACGCCGATGATTCCCTCGGCCGGGGACCAGCACTCCACCGTCAGTAGCGGGCTGTTGAGGGTCTGCCCGCGTCGGCTCACGTGTTTCACGGGTGCGTACAGCGTCATCCGGTGGTCATCGGCGCGGATGTCGGCGACCTCGGTGGCATAGCGGGCGGTGCAGCCCGGACGCATCAGCCAGTATCCGTCTGTGAACTTCATCGGGCAGGTTCCTCCGTCCGCGCGCGGTGCGCGGTGATCAGCCCCCGGTACCAGTGGTAGCGGTCCTTGGGGGCGTGGTTCAGGGTGTCGTAGTCGATCGTCGCGATGGTGTGCGCTGGAGAGCCGGTGGTCCCCGCGCCCGAACGGTCCGGGCGAGGAAGATCAGGTCGAACGCAGGTCTGAAGAAGCCGAGCCCGGCACCGAGCCTTCCGGTGCCGGACTCCTGTGCGGCGACTCCCGCGCACATGGGGTCGATGCGGACCTCAGACGGAGAAGGTGACGCGCGCGAGCCGCACCGGGCCACGCAGTCCGAGGCGGACGTCGTGCACACCGGCCGCCACGACGACGGGGACGCTCGCCGTGGAGTAGTCGTAAGGCCCGGCCGTACCCGGGGACAGCGTGAGCACTGCCAGTACCGGACCGTCACCCAGCGAGAGTTCGACCGTGCCCTCACCCGCGGCCTCCACCGTGATTCCGGCAGCTCCCTCTCCGAAATCACAGTCACGGAACACCAGCTCGCCCCCCACGCCGGCCACAGGGGCGACGGAGTCACCGGACGTCTTCGCGCGGTCCACGATCTCCGTGTCGCTCTGGTCGTCAAAGTCCGCGGCGTCCAGGCCGCCCACCATGACCGGCCGGGGGACGGACGGCTCGCCGTCGAGGTCGACGGTCCGGACCAGGCGGATGTCCTCGCTGGACGCTCCGACGAGGATCTCGTGGAGGCCCGGTGTCACCCGCTGACGCCCCTGTGCCACGTCCCAGAACGCGAACGCCGACATCGGCACCCGGAAGGCAATCTCCGTGACCTCGCCGGGCGCGAGCGTCACACGCTGGTGCGCGGCCAGTTCCCTGCGGGGCCGTGGCACCGACGGCTCCATGGCCCGGGTGTAGAGCTGGGCGACCTCGTCCGCGGTGACGTCACCGGTGTTGCCGACCGTGAAGGACACGTGCAGTGTCCCGTCCTCGACGCGAGTCGTGAGACCTTCGTAGGAGAAGGACGCGTACGACAGACCGTGGCCGAACGGGAAGAGAGGCGTGCCCTCGAAGTAGAGGTACGTCTGGCGGCTGCCGATCACGTCGTAGTCGAGGAGGTCGGGCAGGTCGGAGTCGTCGGCGTACCAGGTCTGCGGGAGGCGGCCGGCGGGGGAGACGTCGCCGGCCAGGATCCGGGCCAGGGCGCCGCCGGCCGCCTGGCCGCCGTGGGCCGTCCACAGCAGCGCCGGCACCTCCGCGTGGTCGACCGCGTACGGGTACGCCGACACCAGCGCCAGCACCGTGTTCGGGTTGGCCGTGCGGGCCGCGCGCAGCAGGCGCTCCTGGTGGCCGGGGAGGGCCAGGGTCGTACGGTCCTCGGTCTCGCGTCCGTTGATGTGCGGATCGTTACCCGCGACCACCAGGACCACCTCCGCCTGCGAGGCGGCCCTGCTCACCGCGTCCTCGCCGCTTTCGACGACGACGACCTCGAAGATCTCCCCGTTCCCGTCGGCGACCTTGAGGCCATCGGCGGCGACAGAGATGGGGTGCCCCGTACCGATGTGCCGAAGAAGGTACCCGTTGTCGTGCGGTTCCAGGCGGAACGTCTCCTGGACGACCCAGCCTCCGGGCTGGTCAGCGGAGGCTCGGACATGACCGTCCTCGGCGACGGAGAGATAGCGGCCGTCGGGGGCGCGCAGGGTCAGCACGCCCTCGCCCCAGTCGATGAGGGAGAGCTCGGTGCCGGTCGCGTCGGTGGTGAGCGGGGGCAGGTCCGTCCGGCCCGCGAGCAGGGCCGGGTCGAGGGCGCCTTCGGCGCCGCGAACCTCGTCCTCGGCGTCCGCCTCGGGCACGTACAGGAAGGTTCCGGCCGAGGTCTTCAGCAGAATCCGGTCCGCGCCCTCCGCGAACTGCACGCGCTCCGAGCCGAACCGCTCGCGCAGGCCCGCCAACGGCGTGCAGCGGTGCAGAAGCGTGCCGCTGTACCAGTCGAGCTTGCACTCGTCGGCGAGCAGGCCGACCACGGCGAGCCGGGTGTCCGGGGCGAGCGGCAGCAGGCCGCGGTCGTTCTTGAGCAGCACGACCGCCTGCTCGGCAGCCTCCTGGGCGAGGGCGCGGTGGGCCGGGGTGTCGAAGTCCGTGGTGAGCGCGTGCGGGTCGTACTCCGGGTCGAACTCGCCGAGGCGGAAGCGGACCGAGAGCTGGCGGCGGACCGCCGCGTCGATGTCGGACTCGGTCAGCAGGCCCCGCTCCAGGGCGCCGCGGACCCGTCCGGTGATCTGGGAACTGTCGGTGCCGTGGTCGGTGAAGCTGTCGACGCCGGCCCGCAGCGCGGCGGCCGTCGCCTCCTCGTGGGTGTCGAAGTAGTGCTCGGAGTCGACCAGATTGGAGGGCGCGCCCGCGTCCGAGCAGACCAGCAGCTCCTCGTCGGTCCAGGTGCGCAGATGTTCGCGCAGATATGGCGAGACATGGTTCGGGCGGCCGTTGACCAGGTTGTACGCCGGCATCACACCGGCCACGGCACCCGCCTCGACCGTCTCGCGGAAGGCGCGCAGGTCGTATTCGTGCAGGACGCGCGGGCGGACTGAGGAGGACGTGACGTCGCGGCCCGTCTCGTTGTTATGGGCCAGCCAGTGCTTGAGGACGGGCGCGGTGCGCCAGTAGGTGGAGTGCTCGCCGCGCAGGCCGTGCGTGTAGGCGGTGGCGATGGCCGAGGTGAGTTTCGGGTCCTCCGAGTAGCCCTCCTCGTTCCGGCCCCACAGAGGGTGGCGCAGCAGGTTCACGGTCGGCGCCCAGGCGTTCAGCCCCACGCGGTCGTCGCGGGCGCGCATCGCCCGGACCTCCTTGGACACCGCCTCGCCGACCCGTCGTACGAGATCCGTGTTCCAGGTCGCGCCCAGGCCCACCGCCTGCGGGAAGACGGTGGCCGGACCCATCCAGGCCACGCCGTGCAGGGCCTCCTGGCCGGTGCGGAACGCGGCGATGCCGAGCCGCTCCACGGCAGGCGCGAACTGGTGCAGGAATCCGATCTTCTCGTCGAGGGTGAGCCGCGGCAGAAGGTCGTCGATGCGCTTCACGAACGGCAGTTGCCGATCGCGGAAAGGCGGAGTTGGCGGCGTGTGTGCGGTCACTTGGGGATCCCCTTGCGGTGGAGCGGTGAGGCGCTTTCGAAGCGCTTCGATGCTCAGTCGACCCGGGGGTGGGTGTCAAGGCACCCCGACGCAATATCTCCGACTCCTGACCGTTATTCAGGTGAGATCTGGGTGCGGTCGGGTCCTCTACACCTCGGAGGAATCTTGGAATCGACTCTTGTGCGCCCTCATACCTTCACTTAACCTCGCAGCAACATCGAAGCGCTTCGACTGCGAGGGCGCCCACCTGTGGGGTGGGTGTGCCTCGGTAAGTGGTCGGAGGACTGCTTCAGCTCAGCCAGTTCCACTAAGGACACTACAACCGACGGCCCACCGCCGGGTGTCCAGGTGCGCCATGAAGGGTTGACGCCAATGACGCCGAATGCCGCCTCCACCTCCTCAGGACCCAGCCGGAGAAGCTTCCTCGCCTCCACCGCGGTCGCCACCGCAGCGGTGGCCGGTGGGATGCCGCTGCTCACCGCCTGCGGCGGTTCGGACAACGGTTCGCGAGAGGGTGCCACGTCGGGCAAGGCCGCAGACAAGCTGATCCCGACGTACGTCGTCAGCACGGTCGCCAAGCCGGACCTGCCGTCGAAGAACGGTTCGTCGGCCGGCTACACCAGCAAGGTCGACATCGCGGCGCTTGCCACCTCGGTCCCGGACAAGCTCGGTACCGGCGCTCCCATCAAGATCATGTCGCCGTTCTGGGGCACCCCTCCGAAGCCCGGGTGTGCGTACTACAAGGCGGTCGACGCGGCGGCGGGCACCAAGGTCACCTGGCAGAACCAGGACGGCACCACCTACGGCGAGAAGCTCGGCGCCGTCCTCGCCTCCAGCTCCATACCCGACATGGTGGTCGTGCCCAGCTGGGAGCTGGTGGGCAAGATCTCGAACGCGGTGACCGCGAAGTTCATGGACCTCGGCCCCTATCTGGCGGGCGACAAGGTCAAGAAGTACCCGAACCTGGCCGCGATCCCCTCCGACTCCTGGCGGATGGGCATCTTCGGCGGCGCGCTGCGCGGCATCCCGATGCCCGGCGCCGCCGCATCGTTCGTCGTGCCCTACTACCGCAAGGACATCTTCGACAAGAAGGGCTACACCGTACCCAAGTCGCCCGAGGAGTTCCTCAGCTGGGCCAAGGACGCCACCAGCGCCAAGGCCAAGGTGTACGCCTGTGGGGACAACATGACCTGGGTATCGGCGGGCATCTTCGGCGTCCGCCCCTCCGGGCCGCTCGGCTGGAACATCGGGGACGACGGCAAGCTGACCTACCGCATCGAGCAGCCCGAGTACCTCGAGGCCCTGGAGTGGACTCGCAAGCTGTTCGACGCCGGCGTGGTCCATCCCGACGACAAGGCGCGCACCGGCGACTCGGGCCAGCGGTTCACCGCCGGACAGATCCTGGTCTACCCCAGCGACGCCTCGGCCTGGTACGTCAAGACCGCCGAACAGGCGAAGTCCAATCCGGACTTCAAGATCGAGGGCATGGACTACTTCGGCGTCGACGGCGGCAACCCGAAGCTGTGGGCGTCCTCGCCCGCCGGCATCTGGTCGCTGATCCGCAAGGGCGCCTCGAAGGAGACCGTGGAGAACGCGCTGGCCGCCGCCAACTTCGCGGCAGCGCCCTACGGCACCAAGGAGCGGATGCTCTGCGACTACGGCGTCGAGGGCACCCACTACACGGTCAAGGACGGCGTCCCGATCAAGAACGATCAGGGCAACTCCGAGGTGATCAACGCCTGGGTGATGCTGGCCGCCCCGGCTCCCTACTTCGCCCACCCCGACTTCCCCGAGGTCGCCCGCAAGCAGACCGAGTGGCAGCAGCGGATGGGGGCCTTCATGAAGAAGACGTCCACGTACGGCATGAACATCGTCGAGCCGACCCGCTACGCGAGCCTCGCCAGCCAGTTCGAGCAGCTGGAGCTCGACTTCGTGCGCGGCCACAAGAAGCTGTCCGATGTGCAGCAGGCCATCTCCACCTGGAAGTCCTCCGGTGGCGACAAGCTGCGCGACTGGTACAAGAAGCTCCTCGACAAGAACGGCAGCGGCAACTGATGTCGCTCACGGCCGGGAGCCGGCCCGACGGGGCCCGTCCCCCCGCGGCCGTCGAGGAACCGACGGCCGCGGTCGCCGCCGCGGCGGGGAAGGACCGGGTGCCACGCAGGACGAGCAAGGCCGGCAAGGCGGGCAAGGTCCCCATGCGGATCCGGCTGCGCCGCGACCGCGCGCTCATCCTGATGACCTTGCCCGTCATCGTCCTGCTCCTCCTCTTCAATTACGTCCCCCTGCTCGGCAACGTCGTCGCCTTCCAGGAATACGACCCGTACGTCTCCAGCAACGGCATCACGGCGATCTTCCACAGCTCCTGGGTGGGCGTGGAGCAGTTCTCGCGGATGTTCGACGACCCGCTGTTCTGGAGCGCCACGAAGAACACCATCGTCCTGTTCGTGCTCCAGCTGGTGCTGTTCTTCCCGGTCCCGATCGTCCTCGCGCTGGTCATCAACAGCGTGATCCGGCCCCGGGTGCGGGCCGTGGCGCAGGCGATCATGTATCTGCCGCACTTCTTCTCGTGGGTCCTCGTGGTCACCGTGTTCCAGCAGATCCTCGGTGGCGCGGGCATCATCGCGCAGACCCTGGAGAAGCACGGGTGGAGCGGCTTCGACCTGATGACCAACGCGGACCTCTTCAAGTATCTGGTCATCGGGCAGGCCGTGTGGAAGGACGCCGGCTGGGGGATCATCGTCTTCCTCGCGGCCCTGTCCGCCGTCAGCACCGACCTGTACGAGGCCGCCGCCATGGACGGCGCGGGCCGCTGGCGACGCATGTGGCATGTCACGCTGCCCGCGCTGCGCCCGGTGATCGCCCTGCTGCTGGTCCTGCGGGTGGGCGACGCGCTGAGCGTGGGATTCGAGCAGTTCCTGCTCCAGCGGTACGCGGTCGGCGCGGGGGCCAGCGAGGTCCTCGACACGTACGTGTGGAACATGGGTATCCAGAACGGCGACTTCAGCTATGCGGCCGCGGTCGGCCTCGTCAAGGGAGTCATCGGGGTGTGTCTCGTCCTGGGCGCGAACAAGGTCGCGCACCTGCTCGGCGAGCAGGGGGTGTACAAGAAGTGAGCCTCAACACGCAGCTCATCCGCAGCCTGAAGGCTCCCGCCCGCCCCGCCTGGGAGGAGCCGCCGAGCAAGGTCGGACTCACCGCCAAGAGCGGCTTCCTCCTGCTCTGCTGCCTGGGGGTGCTCGGTCCGCTGTGGATCGTGATCGTCACCAGCCTCTCTCCCAAACCCGTGATCGACCGGGTCGGCGGCCTCGTCGTGATCCCCCAGGGCATCACCTTCATCAACTACACCGAACTGCTCAGCGGCGGCCAGGTCAGCCGCGCGATCATGGTCTCGGTCGGTGTCACGCTCTTCGGCACGCTGTTCTCGATGACGGTGTCGGTGTTCGCGGCCTACGGCCTGTCCCGGCCAGGCAGTCTGGGGCACCGCTTCTTCCTGATGACCATGATGGCGACCATGTTCTTCGGAGCCGGGCTCATTCCGACGTACCTTCTGGTGCAGTCGCTGGGTCTCACCGACAGCTATCTGTCGCTGGTCCTGCCGAGCGCGGTCAGTGTCTTCAACATCCTCGTCCTGCGGGCCTTCTTCATGGGGATCTCCCCCGAGCTCACCGAGTCCGCCCGCATCGACGGGGCCAGTGACCTGCGCATCCTGCTGACCATCATCTTGCCGCTGTCGCGCGCGGTGCTGGCCGTCATCTCCCTGTTCTACGCGGTCGGCTACTGGAGCGCCTGGTTCAACGCCTCCATCTACCTCACCGACCAGGAGATGATGCCGCTCCAGAACGTGCTCATCCAGCTGGTCCAGAAGAACACCCAGGCCCCGACCGGCCTGCAGCAGGCGGTCCACACCGGACAACTCTCCGCTCTGGGGCTGCAGATGGCCGTCATGGTCCTCGCGCTGATCCCTGTCGCGGTCGCCTCCCCCTTCGTCCAGCGGCACTTCAAGAAGGGCATGCTCACCGGAGCCATCAAGGGCTGAGCCCCCTGGGCTCCGAGTCCCGCCGTAGGTCCGGCCGTCGTGTGCCGCCCGCGGCTCTGCCGTGGCTGGTCGCGCAGGTCCCGGAGCCCCTGGCCCCAGCTCAACTTCTCCCTTCGTCAAGTCCGAGGTATGTCATGGGCACGTTTCACTTCAGCAGACGTTCCGTTCTTGCCGGTTCCGCTGCCGCCGCCGCGGTCTTCTCCCTGCCGACGGCTTCGGGGCAGGCGCAGGCGGCTGCTGCCACGGCCGTCGCGAAGAGCGGCTACCGGTGGCGCAGCGTCGTCATGGGCGGCACTGGTTTCATCACCGGCGTCCTCTTCCACTCCGCCGTCCGCGGCCTCGCCTACGCCCGCACCGACATCGGCGGCGCCTACCGCTGGGAGGACCGGACCGACCGCTGGATCCCGCTGACCGATCACCTCGGCTGGGACGATGTGAACCTGCTCGGCGTGGAGGCCATGGCCGTCGACCCGGCCCACCCGAACCGGGTGTACGTCGCCACCAACGGGCGCGGTGTGCAGTACGGGGAGCCCGCCTGATGCCCGGACTGAGTGACGCGACACGGGGCCGCCTGCTCTTCGGCGGCGACTACAACCCCGAGCAGTGGCCCGAGGAGACCTGGCACGAGGACGTCCGGCTGATGAAGGCGGCCGGGGTCAACTCGGTCACCCTCGGCGTCTTCTCCTGGTCGACGCTGGAACCGGAGCCCGGCGCCCGGGAGTTCGGCCGGCTGGACACGCTGATGGACCTGATGCACGACAACGGCATCGGCGTCGTCCTCGCCACTCCCACCTCCTCACCCCCGCCCTGGATGGGCCGGCTGCACCCGGACACCCTGCCCGTCACCGAGGACGGTCGCACCGAGTGGTGGGGCGGCCGGCAGCACTTCTCGCACTCCAGCGCGACCTACCGGCGCTACGCCGCCGCCATCACCGAGGACCTCGCCGCCCGCTACGGCGGTCACCCGGCCCTCACCATGTGGCACATCAACAACGAGTACTGCACCTTCGACTACGGCGACCAGGCCGCGGCCGCCTTCCGCCGCTGGCTGCGCGAGAAGTACGGCTCGCTCGACGCCCTCAACGAGGCCTGGGGCACCGCCTTCTGGAGCCAGGGCTACGACACCTGGGACGGCATCCTGCCGCCCCGCCTGCCCCACTACATGCGCAACCCCGGTCAGATGCTGGACTTCAGGCGCTTCACCTCCGACATGCTCCTGGAGTGCTACGTCGCCGAGCGGGACATCGTCCGCCGCCACACCCCGCACCTGCCGGTCACCAGCAACTTCATGCCGCTGTGGCTCGGCCAGGACGCCTGGCGCTGGGCGGAGGAGGAGGACGTCGTCTCCGTCGACATCTACCCCGACCCGCGCGACCCGCTGGGCGCCCAGGGCGGCGCCCTCGTCCAGGACATGACCCGCTCCCAGGCACGCGGGCCGTGGATGCTCATGGAGCAGGCGGCCGGGCCCGTCAACTGGCGGGGGGTGAACCACCCCAAGCCACGCGGCCTCAACCGGCTCTGGTCCCTCCAGGCCGTGGCCCGGGGCGCCGACGCCGTCTGCTACTTCCAGTGGCGGCAGTCCCGGCAGGGCGCGGAGAAGTTCCACTCAGGCATGGTCAGCCATGCCGGGGAGGAGGGCCGGACCCATCAGGAGGTCAAGCAGCTCGGCGCGGACCTCGCGCGGATCGCCCCGGACGTCTCGGGCCTGCACGGCACCGCCGGCATCGCCGTCCTGCACGACTGGAACTCCTGGTGGGCCGGCGCCCAGGACGGCCGCCTGTCCACCCAGGCGGACTACCCGGATGTCCTGCGCGCCTGGCACCGAGCACTCTGGCAGGCGCATCTCACCACCGACTTCGCCCACCCCGAGCACGACCTGACGCCGTACCCGGTGGTCGTCGTGCCGCAGCTGTACGCGCTCACCGACGCGGCGATCGACAACCTCCTCGCCTACGTCCGCGGCGGCGGCACCCTCGTGTGCGGCTTCCAGACCGGCGTCGCCGACGAGGACGACCGGGTCCGCCCCGGCGGCATGGACGCCCGGCTGCGCGAGCTGTTCGGCATCCGCACCCTGCACGAGTGGTGGCCGCTGGGCGCCGGAGAGACCGTCACCTGCGAGGGCTTCCGGGCGTCCCTGTGGTCCGAGGAGCTGGAGGCCGACGGCACCGCCGAGGAGAGCGTGCCGTACCAAGGCGGCGAACTCGACGGACTGCCCGCCGTCCTGCGCAAGGGCCGGGCCTGGTACGTCTCCACGCTCCCGGAGCCGGAGGCGCTGCGCGACCTGCTGGCCCGGATCGCCTCCGGCGCGGGCGTCCGGCCGGTGCTCGACGGCCTCCCCGAGCAGGTCGAGGCCGTACGCCGGGGCGAGGCGCTGTTCGTGCTCAACCACGGCCGCGAACCGGTGACCGTGGAGGTGCCCGGCACCCACTACGACCTGCTGACGGGGGAGGCCGTCACCGACCGGGTGACCCTCGGCCGCTACGGCGTGGCGGTGCTCCGGCCATGACCGCGATCAACGGGCCCGTCCACGGCACCTGGGAGCCGCACCCGGCCACCCGCTGGGAGGACGGCTTCCTGAGCGGCAACGGCCATCACGGCGCCCTTGTGCTCGGGGGACCGGACGCCGAGCGGGTCGTCGTCACGCATCACACCCTGGTACGGCCGGGCGGCGACGGCGGCCACCGCCGGCCGCCCCGGCTCGCCGCCGAACTCCCCGCACTGCAGGATCGCCTCCTGGCAGGCGACCGCACCGCCGCGGAGGGCTTCACCGACGGCCGTCCGATGCAGTGGGTACGGCCCTTCCACCCCGCCTTCCACGTCCGTCTGGCCCGTCCCGTCGCCGGCTGCCACGACTACCGCCGCGATGTCGACTTCACGACGGGCGTCGTACGGGCGACCTGCGCCGGCTGGACAAGCCGGGTCTTCGTCTCCCGCGCCGACGACGTGATCGTCCAGCACATCACGGCGCCCGGCCTCACCCTCGACATCTCCCTGGACCACCGCCTCCCCGGCGCCCCCGACCACCTGGCCGTCGGCCACGGAGCCGTCGTCACCCCCGAGGGCGCCCTGCTGAGCCTGCGCGCCCGCTACCCCGACAGCGACCTCGCCTTCACCGGCGTCACCCTGGTCGTCGTCACCGGCGGCACGACGACCCTCGCCCCGCCTCACGCGCACGTCGAGGGCGCCCGGTCCGTAACTCTCCTCACCCGGGTCCGGCGGCACACCGGCGAACTCGACGTGACGGTGGAGGGCCGGGCCCTGCGCGACCTGCCGACGGTGTACGACGAGCTCCTCGAACGCCACGTCGCCCTCCACCGCACCGCATACCAGCGAGTCACCCTCGATCTCGCCGCCGGTGCGGCCGAACGGGCGCTGCCAGGCCCGGAGTTGCTGAAGAGCCCGCGCGACGCCGCCCTGCTGGAGCGCCTCTTCGCGGCCGGCCGCTATCACCTGCTGTCCGCCGGCGGCCTCTTCCCACCCCGCCTGACCGGCCTGTGGACCGGCGACTGGAACACCGCCTGGTCTGGGGCGTTCACCAACAACGCCAACCTCAACCTCCAGACCGCCTCCGCCGCGGCCGCCGCCCTCCCCGAGGTCACCGAGGCCCATGCCGCGCTGATTCACCGGCAGCTCCCCGACTGGCGCGACAACGCCCGCGCGGTCTTCGGCGCCCGGGGCGTGGTCGCCCCCGCCCACACCGACGGCGAGTCGGGCCACTCGTACCACTTCAACCGCGAGTACCCCCATCACCTGTGGACCGCGGGCGCCGACTGGCTGCTCAAGCCGCTCGTCGACCACGACGAGACCCACGGAACCCGCGATCCGCGCACCGCGTCCGCCCTCGCCGAAGTCGCCCTGTTCTACGAGGACTTCCTCACCCGCACCGATGACGACGGCCGCCTCGTCGTCGTTCCCTCCTACTCACCCGAGAACCGCCCCGCAGGCGCGAGCTGGGGCACGATCAACGCCGCCATGGACCTCTCGGCGGCCCGCCACGCCCTGCTCACCGCGGCCGACTACCACCCGGACACCCCGGAAGCCGACCGCTGGCAAGCTCTCGCCGAGCGGCTCCCGCCGCATCGGATCAACGAGGACGGCGCCCTCGCCGAATGGGCCTGGCCCGGCCTCCTGGACTCCTACGACCACCGTCACCTCAGCCACCTCTACGGCGTCTGGCCGCTCGACGAGATCACCCCCTACGACACCCCCGACCTCGCGGCCGCCGCCCACCGCGCCCTCGAGCTGCGCGGCGCCGAGAACGACTCCGCGCACGGCCACCTCCACCACGCGCTCATCGCCGCCCGGCTCCGGGACGGCGAACGCGTCGCCCAGGCCCTCGGCCAGGTCCTGGACGGCGACTTCTTCCACGCCTCCCTGATGAGCGCCCACTACCCGAACCGCCACGTCTACAACGCGGACGCCGCGCACACCCTGCCCGCCGTACTGATCGAGATGCTGCTCCAGTCGACCCCCCACCGACTGGCCCTGCTGCCCGCGCTGCCGCCCGCTCTCCCGGCGGGCCGACTCACGGGCGTGCGCACGCGATTCGGCGCCGAGGCCGAACTGACCTGGGGGCCCGACGGGGTGACGGCGGTCCTGAGGCCGACTCGGACCGTCCGAATCGAAGTCAGATCTCCCTCCGGCGACGCGGAGCTGATCGATCTCGTGGCCGGAGAGGACCACGCCCTCAGCATGGGGGCGTGGTAGCCCCCCACAATTCCCCCCACCCGTGGAAGGGACACCATGGTCAACAGCAGAACACGCAAGATCACCATGGCGGTGCTTGCGCCGGCGATGGCTCTCGGCGCCACCGTCGGCCTCGCCTCCGCCCCCGCTTCGGCTGCGGCAGTCTGGAACTCCTGCGACCAGTGGGGCAGCACCAGCCAGCGTCCCGTCGTCCGGCGCGTACAACACGTCGTACGACATCTGGGACACCGACCACCAGTACGAGATCATGCTCTGGGTCAACTACAACGGATCCGTCGGCCCGATCGGCACCTGGCAGGCCAACGTCACCCTCGGCGGCCACAACTGGAACGTCTACAAGGGCACCAACGGGTCGAACCAGGTGTTCTCGTTCCTGCGAACGTCCAACTCCAGCTTCGGCACCGTGGACGCCAAGCCGATCCTCAACTGGATCGCGTACACCAAGGGCTGGATGCCCGGCGACGAGACCATCGGCGACGTCCAGTTCGGCTATGAGATCACCTCGTCATCCGGCGGGCTCAACTTCAACACCAACAACCTGACCGTCAACGGCGGCTGATGAACATCAGGGCCGAGGTCGGTCCGCGGCCTTCTCAGGCGCGGTCGTCCTCGGTCCGCAGCGCGTTCTAGTCCGCGAACGCGGCCTCGACGCCGGCGCGGCCGAACGGGGATCGGCCCGCCGCTGCTCGTCGGGGCGTTTCGGCCAGCGTGAGCCCGTAGGAGAGATAGCAGGCCACGCCGAACAGAGCCCCGAGCCGAACGCCGCGCCGGCTCTTCCCCGGCCGGCGCGCTCAGCGTCACCAGCACGGCGACACAAGCGGTGGCTCCGATGGTGATGCACCAGGCCCCGGCCGAGCCGCCGCCGCCAGGAACGTATCCCTGGCATCAGAGACTCCACAATCTCAGAGGTTGTTAAGTCCGTCTGCTGGAAGGCGGAGCCTTAGGTCGTGAGGGCCGGATCGGGATCGGAATTTCGGTGCTCTGCCCGGCCCGTGAGGACGCAAGATGGTGCGCATGACTTTGGCCACCCCCATACTGCACACCGCTCGCCTGCGACTGCGCCCCTTCACCGACACCGACGCGGACCCCCTCTTCGCGTTGCACAGCAGCACCTACGTGATGCGCTACTGGGACTCCCCACCGTGGACCGAACGGGCCCGCGCCGAGCGGTTCATCGCGATGTGCCGGAAGTTGGCGGACGAAGGCAGTGGGGCACGGGTTGCCATCGCCCGTGCTTCCGACGGGGCCTTCGTCGGCTGGTGCGTGCTGACCGGATGGAACCCGGACTACCGCAGCGCGTCGTTGGGCTACTGCCTCGACGAGGCGATGTGGGGCCACGGCTACGCGACGGAGGCGGCGCACGCCTTGCTGCAATGGGCATTCGACACACTGGACCTGAACCGAGTCCAGGCCGAGACCGATACGCGCAACGTGGCATCCGCCCGGGTACTGGAGAAGATCGGATTCGTGCGTGAAGGGACGTTGCGGGAAGACTGCGTCGTGAACGGCGAGGTATCCGACTCGTGGGTGTTCGGATTGCTCAGGCGAGAATGGCGACCGGCGGCCGTGCCGATCCCAGCCCGCTAAGTCCGCTTCTGGTAGCGGCCCCGACCCGGCTGGGCCCGCGTCCCAACATGAACATGCCCAGCGCGCGGCCTGCGCGACGATCAGCACCACGATCGAGCGACCACGAACCAATCAATATCGGACTTAACGCCCACTCGGTACAGCTCGGTTCGCGACCAGGCCCCGGCCGTAACGCTTCCGTCGAGCGTGTCGGGCTCGGTGGTGGCTCATTCGGCGGAGGTCGCGAGTACTTCGCCGCCGGCTCTCTCGTGTCCGGCCACACGTATGTGACGAGGGCTCGCTCCGAGCTCGCGGCGGCAGGCCTTGTTGAAGGCCTGGAGGTCGGCAATGCCCACTGCCCCGGCGATGGCGGTGATGGACAGGGTGGACGACAACAGGAGGTGGCGGGCCCGTTGAAGGCGCCGGCGCCGGACGTACGACACGACCGTGAGGCCGGTCTCGGCACGGAATACGCGTGTCAGGTGCGTGTGGGAGATTCCAACGGCGCGAGCGACGTCCGGTACGGACAGCGGGTCGGCCAGGTGCTCCTCGATGTAGGCCTGTGCGGCGGCGACGAAGGGGTGGTGGCGCCCGGTTCCTTCGCTCCTCGGCAACTCGGCAATGCGCCACAGGGCGGCCCAGGCCTCGGCGGAGGCCCGGGAAGGAGAAGCCGGCATGGCCGTCACGGCGTGTCGGAGCAGATCGGCCAGGCGCGTGCTCTCGGCCGCGGCGTCCTGCATCACCGGTACCACCCGCGCGGTTCCGCCATCGTGAAGCCGTAGATGAACGTAGAAATGCTCCGACCTGCCCCGGTAGTGAAAGTGCACCTCCGTGTTCGGCGGTACCAGGCTGACATGACCGGGCCGGATGGCGTGGATCGACTGCCCGAGGGAGAGTTCGCCCGCGTAGTTGTACAGGTGCAGCTGCCACAGGTCGGGCAGCCGGAAGACGTCGTGCGCGGTGGAGACGCCGTGCACCCCGACGCCGGCATCGACCACGGTGGGCGGCTCCTCGAGCCGTAGTGTTACGAGCTTCACGAGGACGGAAATTTACCAGCAGTGGAGGATTTCAGCCCACGACTCAGCCACACGGAGCACGTACGTTCGTCGCATGCCAACCAGCAAGCAACTCCTGACATCGGTTCAGGTGGCACGCTTCGTGGCGCAGGGATTTCTGCGCTTGGACGGAGTGGTGCCGCAGGAGATCAATGAACGGGCCGTCGCAACCTTGACCGAGGGCATACCAGATGTGCCCTACGGCACTCCGCTGGGCGAGGCGTTCGCGCAGAACACCTTTGTCCACGAGCTGCTCGCTCTGCCGGTCATCGCCGGCGCCGTGGAGAGCCTGGTCGGCCCTGAGCCGACCGTGGATCACCATGCGGTGCATGTGCGCGAGCCGCATGAGGGGCAGGCGCAGCCGCTCCACGGAGACGCGATCATCGACGTGCGGCCGGACGCGTTCGACATTCAGCTCATGTACTACCCCCATGAGGTGACCACCGAGATGGGCGGCACGCTCAGCGTGCCCGGAAGCCATCTGCGAAGGATCAACGAGACGGACGTCGGCCGCGTCCAGAACCTCAGGGGACAGACGCGGCTGACCTGCCCGGCAGGCACGGTCGTCCTCGTCCACCACGGCATCTGGCACGGTGGCCGCCGCAACGACACCGCGCGCCGTCGCCACATGTACAAACTCCGTCTCAATCCGACCGTGCCACAGGTGCGCCTGTGGGACACCTCCGACCTGCACGTCCCGGCCGTGACCGCGGAACTCAACACGTACTTCCCCTGGTACGAGCAGGCCACCGCCCGGCTGGAGATCTACAACCGGGTCCTCCTGTGGCGGGCCCTGACCGGCGACCACTCGTTCGACATCGATTACTGGGTCACGCGCGTCAGCAACCGGCCGACCTTGGGGAGCCACTCATGAGACAGCACATTCTGGTCCTTTACCTTGCGACATCGGCGCTCGACTCCGACGTCATGGGCTGGTCCCGATACGACGGGACCGGCCGAACCCGTCCGACCACCGGTGACAGCGACGAGCCGCCCTACCCCACCGGGCTTGCCGCGCTGCACGACGGGTGGCGTCTGTTCCAGGCCTCCCAACTGCTGCCGCCGCAGTCCGGCCACGAGTACGACGTCTCCTTTCTCAAGCACGAGTTCTTCTTCGAGAAGCTGGAGGAAAGCTCCCGGCCTTGACCCGGTACGGCAACCGCGGCCGAGCGGCCCGGCCGGAAGCGTCCAGCCACGGGTGAACGGCAACGCGTGGCTGGACACGTCCAGGGTGCCCGGCAGAGCTCAGCGGTTGAACGTCAGGCGCGGTGTCGCGTAGGCGTCGACGAGCGGGGCGCCGGTGTCGGCGGTGGGGCGCCAGGTGGTGGGGCGCCAGGTGGTGGGGGCGGCGGAGGAGACAGCGTTGCCGGGGGCGCCGTCGTTGGGTGCGGCGCACGCGGTGAGTGCCGCGATCACGGCGGCCTCGTGGCGCCGTAGGCTGCGTGGTGGCATGGCTGCTCCTGGTCGCTGGATGGATGTGAATCAGTAGCCGTAGATCATCTTGTAGGCGACCTCGGGGAGGAACTGTCCGGCCGAGGAGCCGCCTCCGACGCCGCAGTTGCCGTCGGACTCGCCCGGGGCCTTGATCCACAAGAGCATCTCGGCGCCTCCGCCCTGCTGGGTGGGGGTGCCGATACGGCGGCCTGAGGGGTTGCACCACTGGCCGTTGGAGCCGTTGCCGTTGCGGCTGGTGTCCACGACGAACGGCTTGGTGTAGCCGTAGCGGGCTTTGAGTTCACTGTTGACGGCGTTGCCGTAGGCGGTGTTCTCGGCCGTGGTGAAGTAGTTGGAGACGTTGAGGGAGAAGCCGTGGGCCTGGCGGAGGCCGGCTTCGTGGAGGCGCTGGGCCATGGTCGCCGCGTTCGCCCAGCCCGGATTGCCGGCGTCGAGGTAGACCGAGGTGTTGGGGGCCTGGCGGCTGAACTGGGTGAGGGCGCCGGTGAGCATGCCCTCGCGTTCGTCGATCTGAGCCTGGGTCATGCAACCGTAGTCCCCGAGGGAGTCCGGTTCGAGGATGACGACGGCCGGGCGGTTGGCGATCCCGCCGGCGAACTGGGCGATCCAGGTCGCGTAGGCGGAAGGCGAAGCGGCTCCGCCCGCGGAGTGCCCGCCGCAGTAGTCGCGGTTGTAGATGTTGTAGGCGACGAGGATGGGCAGTTTGTCCGTGGAGGCCGCGGCGCCCGCGTACGCGCCGGTGGCGGTGCCGATGGTGCCGCTCCAGGAGCCGAACCAGCGGGCCATCGGGGTATTGGCGAGGGAGGCGTTGATCGCGGGCGCCCGGCCGTCGCCGGGGTTGGCGGCGACCCACCTCTTCGCGCTGGAGTCCGGGTCCACGTAGAACCCGCTGGTCATGGTGGTCGGGTCGGCCGCGTGGGCGGACGGAGCGATGGCGAGCGCAAGCGGCAGCGTGAAGAGCGCTGCCACCAGGACGCGGAGTCTGCGGCGCATGGCTGTACCTCGGTTTCCTGACAGGGATGCGTCGCACGCTCTGGTCCCGAGCGTGCGACCTGCTGAGGAAGTGCGGTGGTACGGCGTCCCGTTGTGCCGGCGACTCTCCGGCAGGGACGACATCTCCGAAGGTCGGCAGAGAGCACTGGGAGCGCTCCCATTGGGAGCGGTCCCAACGGCACCGAGGCCTTTGGGGTGTGGTCGGTATCGTGTTGCGGGCTGGTCAAGCTGTCAAGGGTCGACGTAACAACCCGCCCTTCACATGGCGAGGACCAGGCTCTACAGTCCATAACTGGAAGCGCTCCCAACCCCCTGGCCCAGCGGGAAAGGCTCATGGCAGAAGATGCGCCGCGTCGGCAGCCGACGCTCGACGAGGTGACCGAACTCGCCGGCGTCTCCCGCTCCGTGGCCTCCCGCGCCCTCAACAACGCACCGCACGTCAGCCGCGCCAAACGCGAGGCGGTCGAGCGGGCCGTCCGGCAACTCGGTTACGTACCCAATCCGACCGCCCGCGCTCTGGCCACCCGCCAGACAGGAGCGGCCGCCCTGGTCGCCTCGGGAGAGGATCCGTCGATCTTCGCGGATCCGTTCTTCGCCCAGGTGATCGTGGGGGCGTCGGCCGCTCTGGAGGAGGCCGACCTGCATCTGATGCTGTGCCTGGCCGCTTCCGACCGGGGCCGCAAGCGGGTGGAGGAGCTCCTTCGCTCCAAGGGCGCCGACGGCGTCATGTTGATGGCGCTGCGTGAGAACGATCCGCTGGCCCGTATGGCCGAGGAGGCGGTGATGCCTGCCGTGTTCGGCGGACGCCCGGTCGGTTCGACTCCCCGGTGGTACGTGGACGTGGACAACGTCGGTGGAGCGCGCGAGGCGACCGAGTACCTGATCTCGCGCGGCCGGACGCGCGTAGCCGCGATCTGCGGCCGTCTGGACACCGAGGCCGGGCGCGCCCGGTACCGCGGCTACCGGGACGCCATGCTGGCCGCCGGCCTCGATCCGTTCCCGCCGCAGGAGGGTGACTTCACCGAGCCCAGCGGAGCCGCCGCCATGGCCGCACTGCTGGCGAACCGCCCCGACCTTGACGGGGTGTTCGCCGCCAACGACAACATGGGTGCGGGAGCGCTGCGCACGTTGCGCGAGGCCGGCCGACTGGTCCCCGCCGATGTCGCAGTGATCGGCTTCGACGACCTGGCCGTCGCCCAGATCGCCGATCCGCCGCTCACCACCGTCCGTCAGCCCATAGCGGCTTTGGGCCGGGAGATGGCGCGCATGCTCGTCGCGCTCATCAACGGACAGGACCCCACCCCGCTGATCCTGCCCACCCGCCTGGTCACTCGCTTCAGCGCCTGACGGCTGTGCCCCGGACGCCTTCGCCTACTGCTGCGGGGCCAGACCGCGTTGGCGCAGCCATTTCAGCTGCACCGCGGTGTTCCGGCCGAAGCCGCCGCCGTGGTCGGCGAAGGGCCAGACGGTCATGGTCCGGTCCGCCCCCGCGTAGTGGTTGAAGGCGGCGTACACGGTGGAGGGCGGGCAGATCGGATCCATGAGGCCGACGCTGAACAGTGCCGGGGCCGTCGCCCGACGGGCGAAGTGGACACCGTCGAAGTAGTCAAGTGTGGCGAAGGTTATCTCGACGCGGTGCGGACTGTGCCAGCGCAGGTATCTGGTGAGTTCCAGGTACGGGCCCTCCCCGCTGATCCGCGTCGCCTCGCGGAAGTGGCACAGAAACGGGAGGTCCGGAACCACTGCAGCCACCCGGTCCGGGGCGAGTCCGGCGACCGCGAGAGCCAGGCCGCCACCCTGGCTGCCGCCCGCCACAACGACCCGCGCGGCATCCAGTCCGGGCAGTTCGACGGTCGCGTCCACGGCGCGTACACAGTCCGTCATGAGGCGGCGATAGTAGTAGTTGTCGGGTGCGTCGACGCCGCGGGTCATGAAGCCTTCGGCCCATTGCGTACCGTCGCCCTCGCCGTGGTCCGGGGTGTCGTGACCCTGTCCGCGGCTGTCGACGACGAGCTGGGCGTAACCGGCCGCGGACCACAGCAGGTGGTCGGTAGGCAGCCCGCGGCCGCCGGAGTACCCGATGTAGGTGACGACGACCGGCAGCGGCGCCTCGGCGCCGCGCGGGCGCAGCAGCCAGGCGGCCACGGGTTCGCCGTTCCAGCCGGGGAAGCGCACGTCGTCCACCTCGACCGTGCTCAGCAGGTGCCGGTCGGTGACCCGCTCAGCCTTCACCGCTCCGCCTCGGGCGCGGGCTTCGGCCAGGGTCTGCTGCCAGAAGGCATCGAAGTCCTCCGGCACGGACACCTCCGGCCGGTAGGCGAGGAGGTCGTCAGGATTTTGATCGGACAGAGACATGGTGGTCCTTGTGACGAGGGGCAATAAGGGAAGCAGAGTGGCGGAGCCTCGGGCGCGGGAAGCCGACTCGACGCCGGAGACGGCGCCGGGGCGCAACGGGAGCCGAGGCAGGACGCAGGGCTGATCGAAGGTGTCAGAATGGCGGTTGCAGCAGTCGAGGGGATGGGGAAGGGCGACCGTGCCGGACAACCGATCGGGAAGACCTTCGGCGGACGAACACAGGGAGCGTGGCGCGGGACCCGCATCGGTGACGATCGCGTACATCGCCGAGTCCGCGGGGGTCTCGATTCCCACCGTGTCGAAAGTGCTCAACGGCCGTTCCGGAGTGTCGGACGAGACTCGGGCCCGGGTCGAGCAGCTGATCCATGAGTACGGTTACCGCAAGCCTCCCCAGAGCCGGAGCAATCTGGTGGAGCTGGTGTTCCGCGAGCTGGAGCACATGTGGTCCGTGGAGATCATCCGCGGCGTCGAGCGCGTGGCCCGCAGGAACGGGGTCGGGTTGCTGGTATCGGAGTTCGGGCTACCGGACGCGGACGGAAGGACCATCGGCGACACGGCGGGGCGGCGACCGCAGGCCGTACTGTCGGTGGCCCAGCTCCTTGAGACGGAGCGGGAGCAACTGACCGCCAAGGGCATCCCCTTCGTTGTGTTTGACCCGATCGACGAGTTGCCCGACGGAGTGCCGTTCGTGGGAGCGACGAACTGGAGAGGTGGTCAGGCGGCGACCCGGCATCTGGTCGAATTGGGGCACCGGCGCATCGCCATGATCAGCGGGCCGGACCACGACTTCTGCCGCGCTCGGCTCTCCGGTTACGTCTCCGCCCTCGCGGAGGCGGGCCTGCCGACGGACCCCGGTCTGGTGGTGAAGACGCAGCTCTTGCGTGAACACGGGTACGTGGCGGCGCGGGAGCTGCTGTCCCGCCCCGATCGTCCCACCGCCGTGTTCACCGCCAACGACATGCAGGCGCTCGGTGTCTATCAGGCCGCGCGGGAGCTGGGCCTGGGTATCCCGCATGACCTGAGCGTGGTGGGTTTTGATGACGTGCCGGCCGTGGCCTGGATGGATCCGCCCCTGACCACTGTCCATCAGCCGCTGGCCGAGATGGCGACGGCCGCTACCGAGCTGGCCCTCGCGCTCGGCCGGGGTGAGGCGGTGCCCCAGGTGGGGCTGGAGATCGTGACCACCCTCACCGTCCGGGAGAGCACGGCTCCGCCGAAGGAGAAGTGATCCCGCGGGGAACGGACCGCTGTGCCCTGGCCGCCCGGGGAGCGGGCGGCCGGGGAGCGAGGTCGGTCAGGAGGTCGTGCCGGTGACCGAGGATCCGGACTTGGTGACGTGGTAGGTGACGGTGGCTCCGCTGTAGAAGTGGAAGGTCAGCGTCACCGGCTCGGCGTCGCGGAGCGCGTTCAGGAATTCGGGGGTCAGGATGATCTTGCCGCCCGGGTAGTCCGGTGAGAAGGCCTTGTTGAACTCCTGGTACGGAGTCCAGCTGGTCTGTCCGGCGTTGCTGCCGTCGGCGTACGTGGCGTGCATGGTCGCCAGTACGTCACCCTGGTACTGCGTGGGGATGGTGAACGAGCTGGTCGTCCCGGTGGCGTCCGTCAGGACCGGCGTGTCGTGGGTGACCACGTCGATCTGCCACGGCAGCCCGCGGGAGAACCGGGCTCGGAGCATGGCGTTGACCCCGTAGGCACGATCGCCGGCGAGCCGGGTCAGGGCCTTGGCCGTGAGGGTGAGCCGGTTTCCGGAAACGGTGTAGTCGCGTCCCTCGACCAGCTTGGTGCGGCCGTGCCACAGGCCGCGGAAGCTGGTGCCGTTCCGGTTCAGGGTGAGCGACTGGGCGGTGATGGGGCTGGACTTCGGCAGGAAGATCTTGTCGAAGGAGGCGGTTCCCGAGCGAGTGGTCCAGCTGGACTTGATCCAGACGAACAGAGCGGGGTCCCGCCATTGCAGGGTGTCGCGGTTCAGGTAGGCGAAGGGGTCCCACAGCGCCGTGGTGACGCCGGCGACACGCGCCTTGTATCCGAGGTGTTCGAAGTACTTCAGCGCCTCGCCGCGCTCGACGCGGTCCGGATGGTTGTGGTCCGGCCAGCTGAGCAGGCCGTACTCGCCGAGGTAGACGGGGATGCCCTTGGCGACGAACGTGTCGTGCATACGGGCGAAGGCGTCGTCGAGGTCCTTCTGGGCGTTGTCGTCGTAATGCGTGCCGCCCGCGATGTTCACGCTGAACGGGAACCAGCTGTAGTAGTGCACGGTGGCGACCAGGTTGCTGTCGTGCAGTGCGCCGATCGTGGTGGACAGGTCGTCCATGAAGGTCTGGGAGGGCGTGCAGCCCACCGTGGGCAGGACGAGCAGACGGTTGGTGTTCCCGTCGCCCGAGGAGCGGACGACCTTGTGGAAGGAGGTGTTGAGCTCGTTCAGGAGCTGGGCCTTCTGGGCGTCCGTGGCGTTGTCGAAGACCGGTTCGTTGACGCTCTCGAAGAGCAGGGCGCGCGGCGCGTCCCGGAATCTCTCGGCTATCTGGGTCCACAGGGCGTTGAAGCGGGCCAGTACCTCGTCATGATCGGTGGACATCTTCGAGATCCACTGCCATGAGTCGTGGTGGATGTTGATCACGACGTACAGGCCCTCGGCGAGCGCCCAGTCGACAACCTGCTCGACGCGGTTCATGTACGCGGCGTCGATGGTGTAGGGGGCGGTGGCCGAGTGGTGGTCGGTCCAGGTCACCGGGATGCGGACGCTGCGGAAGCCCTGCGCGCGGATGGTGGCGAGCAGCTTTCTGGTGGTCAGCGGGTTGCCCCAGGACGTCTCGTCGGGAATGGCGTCCAGGGTGTTGCCCAGGTTCCAGCTGGGCTGCATCGCCGTGACGGCGTCCATGGCGGAAGCCGGAACCCTGACCGCCGACGGTGACGCTTCCCTCGTGCCGTTGGGCGCGGCCAGTGCCGTGCCGCCGGTCAGCCCCAGCATGACGACCAGCGTCAGCAGCAGGGCCGCCACGCGTCCTGGGCCCCGACTTCGGCGGTGTGCGGGGAGCCGTATGTCCTTCATGTGTCGTCCTTCTCGGTCGGTCGGGCCCTGACGCGCACTGCTGTCATGACGGCTCTTCGGGCGGAGAGGGTTGGGTATTACTGCTCCGGCGGACGGTCAGAGTCGGCTGCAGAAGGACCTGTTCGTCTGTCGGCGGCTCGCCCCGCCGTGCGGCGGTCAACCGTCGGATCATCTGGCCGACCGCCACGCGGCCCAGTTCCTGCCCGGGGCCGGACACGGTGGTGAGGGCGGGTGTGTGCTGCTCGGCCAGATGCTCCGGGCAGAGGGCGACCACCGAGGCGTCCTCGGGAACCGACCGTCCAACGGCCTGTAGCAGGCCGAGCAGCGGGCCGATCGCCGCCTCGTTCTGCACCACGAAGCCCGTGGTGCCGGGTCGGTCGGCGAGGATCCGGGTCAGGGTCCAGGCGGTGGATTCGTACGTGCCCTCGCAGGGCCGGTGCAGGAAGCGCACCCGCCGCTGCTCCGCCCGTTCGCGGAATCCGGCGAGGGTTCGTTCGGCGTATCCGGCGTGCCGCTTGTAGACGCCGGAGCCGTAGCCGATGAAGCCCACGTCCCGGTGGCCGAGGTCCGCCAGGTGGTCCGCGCACAGGGCGCCGGCGGCGGTGAAGTCGTGGTCGACGCAGGACAGTTGGTGCGGGTCGTCCGGTAGGCCGATCAGCACGGTCTGTGTGCCCCGGGCGCGTAGCGCGGGGATGCGAGGGTCGCCCAGTTGGACGTCCATGAGGATCACGCCGTCGGCCAACCCGCTCGCCGCGACGCGCCGCACGCCCTCGGGGCCCTCCTCGTCGGTGACGAACAGGACATCATACCCGTGCCGCCGTGCCTCGGTCGTGACCGAGATGGCGATCTCCATCATGACCGGGACGTACATGTCCGTCCGCAGCGGCATCACCAGCGCGATGATGCGGGAGCGGCGGCCGGCCAGCGTCCTGGCTCCGGCGTTGGGGTGAAAGCCGAGTTCCGCCACGGAGCGCAGGACACGGCTGCGGGTCGTCTCGGAGATCTGGTGGGAGCCGTTCAGGACGTAGCTGACCGTGCTGGACGAGACACCCGCGTGTCTCGCCACGTCAGCGATGGTCACCATGATGCTGTGCCGGCGTCCTTGAACCCGGGATCGGTGCCTGTCTTCTGCTGTCCGCCATCGCGGTTCAACTCGTGCGTCATGGTCGGGGCCCTTCCCCTGGAGCTGTCGAAGCGCTTCACTTGGCACGGGAAAGCTAGCGGGATTGTTTCGCGCGAAACAAGGGCCATGATGGAAAGAAAGTTTCTCTGCCCGGTCCATTGACAGCCCGTGCGAGCACTGGCAGCGTCGATGCGCTTCGACAAACTCACGCTCAAGCCGTCATCCATATCCGCCTGCAGAGGGATCTGATTCGTGGCCACTCCGTTCCCTTCCGCTGCCGTCAGGCTGCCGTTCCGTGATCCGGCCCCGCGACGCCGAAACCGGCTGCTACCTCGGTCTCAAGGACGACGCCTCGCTCGTCGTGGACCGGACAGTGCTCAAGAGCTGGTTCATCAACGAAACTTTCCAGCCCGGCGTAGCGAGGACGGCCGGGGCCGTCCGCCCGGGACTCCCATCGGGCGGACAACGGCTCTGACGCGAACGACGGTGCTCACCGTGGTGACCGCCCTTTGGGTGGCGCTCCTGGCCGGATTGGGCGCCGCCGCGACGGCACGGGCGGCCACCGTGGATCCGAACGCGTGGTACGTGCTGGTCAACCGTGGCAGCGGCAAGACGCTCGACGTGTCGGGCGCGAGCACCTCCGACGGGGCGAGCCTCTCGCAGTGGACCCGCACCGACAGCGCCAACCAGCAGTTCCGGCTGGCCGACTCGCCGGATGGTTACGTCCGGCTGATCAACCGCAACAGTGGCAAGGCCGTCGAGGTGGAGAACGCCTCCACCGCTGACGGCGCCAAGGTCGTGCAGTTCACTGACTGGGGCGGGGCCAACCAGCAGTGGCAACTTGTCCCCACGACGGGAGTGCTGGCTCAGGTGCACACCGCCGGGCGGGTGAACGACACCGGAAACACGGTGCAGTACAGCTGGCCCGGCGTGTACTTCGAGGGCACCGTCAGGGGCACCGGTGTGGGCATCGTGCTCAACGACTCGGCCGCCGACTACGACGTCCAGGTTGACGGAGCCACTGTCGCCACGCTCGTCACGCCCGGCCGGACCACGCACTGGGTCAACGGCCTGCAGGACCGCGCGCACACCGTCCGGCTCGTCAAGCGCAACGACAGCCCAGGGGACACCAGCACGTTCGGAGGCTTCGTCGCCGCGCCGGGCGGTGCCGTGCTGAGCAAACCGGCGGCCCGCAACCGCCAGATCGAGTTCATCGGGGATTCCCTTACGGTGGGCTACGGCAACCTCTCGACCTCGCGCGACTGCACCTGGGACCGGGTCAGGCGGACCACCAACGCCGACGTGAGCTACGGCGCCCTGACCGCCCGGCAACTGAACGCCGACTACCAGATCAACGGCTATTCGGGCCTCGGCATGGTGCGCAACTACAACGGAGGCTCTCCGGACGTCACCTACCGGACCTTCTACGACCGTGCCCTGTTGAACGTGTCCGGCGACGTCTGGCAGAACCCGGGCACCTGGCGCCCCCAGCTCGTGGTGGTCAACCTCGGCACCAACGACTTCTCGACCGCCATCAACCCCGGTGAGCCGTGGACGCCCGACAGCCTGGCGGCCGCCTACCGCACCGCCTACGGCGACTTCCTCCAGAAGCTGCGGACGCGCTACGGGGCCACGACCACCATCGTGGCGGTCGGCACCGGCCAGTTCGCCGGCCATGTCCAGCAGGTGGTCAAGGCACGCAACGATGCTGGTGACAGCCGGGTACGCTACTGGTCCCTCGATGACTCGGGGCTGGACTTCCTGGGCTGCGACTGGCACTACTCGGCGCACGACGACCGACTCATCTCCGACCGGCTCACGTCGTTCATCGCCGGTCTGCCGATCGGCTGGTGACGGCACCGACCACCCAAGAGCACCACAGACCCGACTACGGGACCTCCCACTCCGGAAGCGGTGCGGCTGGACCCGACGGTCGAGATCGCCACCCCCGGCCACCGTGCTCGGGCCGCCATGAGCTTCTTCATGGCGGCCCTTGCATCGGTGTCGTAGCACGGCGTTTTCGTGGCGCAGGACGAGGAGTTCGGCCCCCTTCGAGGCGTCCCGCCGTAGAAGCACCGCAGGAACGCAAGCCCCCGGACTCGCCTCGCCGCCGGTCTTCACCGCCGCCAGTACGACCTGGTGATGGCCGGTTCCGTGCTCGCGGTCCTGCCGACCGTCGCGGTCTTCGTCCTGCCGCCCCCGTACAGACAGAAGTGGAGAAACGCGTGTACGAGCCTGCCGAGCGGGTCCTTTTCGGCGCCGCTTATTACCACGAGTACCAGCCGCACGACCGGCTCAAGGAGGACCTGGACCTGATGGCCGAGGCCCGGTTCTCGGTGATCCGGGTCGGGGAGTCCGTGTGGTCGGCCTGGGAACCGGAGAACGGCCGGTTCGCGCTGGAGTGGCTGCGCCCGGTGCTGGACGGCGCGCACGAGCGTGGGATAGGCGTGATCATCGGCACTCCCACCTACGCGGTTCCGCCGTGGCTGGCCAGGCAGTATCCCGAGATCGCGGGGGAGCGGCGCACCGGGGAGCGGATCGCGTGGGGCCACCGGCAGGAGGTCGACTTTACCCACCCGGCGTTCCGCTTCCACGCCGAGCGAGTCATCCGCAAGATCGTGGAGCACTACGCCGACCACCCCGCGGTCGTCGGCTTTCAGGTCGACAACGAGCCGGGCGTGGCGCTTCTGCACAACCACGGAGTCTTCCAGAGGTTCGTCGACGACCTGCGCCACCGCTACCACGATGTCGAAACGCTCAACCGGGAGTGGGGCCTGGTCTACTGGTCGCACCGGCTCAGCGACTGGGCTGACCTGTGGCGCCCCGACGGCAACGCGCAGCCGCAGTACGACCTGGCGTGGCGGCGCTTCCAGGCCCGCCAGACCACCGAATTCATCGCCTGGCAGGCCGACCTCGTACGGGAGTACGCCAGACCGGGGCAGTTCGTCACCACGTGCATCTCCTACGACCGGGTGGCAGCCGAGGACGCCGAACTGACGAAGGCGCTGGATGTCACCGCCGGGAACCCGTACTACGCCATGCAGGACGGTCTGGCGCTGCCGGACCGGGACACCGCCCCCCAGGGGTGGGCGAGCCGCGGGACCTGGGCCCTGTACCAGAGCGCCGATCGGATGTACGCCTCCCGGCAGGAACCGTTCCTGGTCACCGAGACCGACGCCCAGGCCATCGGCGGCCCGGAGATGAACTACCCGGCCTACGACGGCCAGTGGCGCCAGGCGGCGTGGGCACTGATCTCCCGCGGCGCGTCCATGATCGAGTACTGGCACTGGCACACCCTGCACTTCGGCACCGAGACCTTCTGGGGCGGGATCCTCCCGCACAGCGGCCGCCCGGGCCGCAGCTACCGGGAACTGGCGCGGCTGGGGGAGGAGCTGGAGGCAGCCGGCGGTCTCGTCGCGGACCTGCGTCCGGACGCCGACGCGGCCTTCCTCTTCGACCACCCCAGCATGTGGGCGCTGCAGCACCAGCCGCCGCTTTCCACCCCCGACGGCGGCTCCGACACCGGCTCCTACGGGCGCCTGTTCGGCGCCTTCTACCGCGGCGCCTTCGACGCGGGGCTGCAGGCACGCATCGTCCACCCGGACCAGCTGGACACCGCCGACCTGCCGCCGCTGCTGGTCGCATCCGGCTACTACATCGCCGAGGACCAGGTCCTGGACCGGCTGCTGGAGTACGCGCAAGCCGGCGGCCATCTCCTGCTCGGTCCGCGCACCGGCTACGCCGACCACGAGGCCAGGGCGCGTACCGAAATCCAGCCCGCACGCCTGGCCGCGGCGGCCGGCGTCGCTTACGAGGAGTTCTCCAACCTGGCGTCGGCGCTGCCGGTCACCGGTACGGATGCGATGCCGCTGCCGTCGGCCGCGTGCGCGACGGCCTGGGCCGACGCGTTGTCCCCCACCGACGCCGAGGTACTGGCCACTTACGAACACCCGCACTTCGCCCGGTGGCCCGCTGTGACCACCCACCGTTACGGAGCCGGGCGGATCACCTGTGTGGGCACCGTCCCGGACCAGACCCTGGCCCGCGCGCTGTTCCAGTGGGCCGCCACCGGCACGGACCCGTGGCGCCCCGGCCACCCGTCGATCACCTCCACCGGGGCCACCGCCAGGGACGGCAGCCGGCTGCGCTTCGTGCACAACTGGTCATGGGACCAGACCGCCTTTCCGCTGCCGAGCCCGGTCCGCGATGTCCTCACCGGCCGGCGGTACGCGGCCGGCGACACCTTGCCTCTGGGCCCGTGGGACGTACGGGTGTGTGTCGAGGAAGCCGTGCCGCCGATCGACCCGGGAGCCGACGCGATCGCCTAGCCAAAGTGGTCGGGCCCCGGCCACGACTGGGGCTCTGCCCTTGCCGGCACGGCAACCGCCTGGGCCATCAGCGTGGATCATCTGCCGGTGGTCCCGCGACCGGCCGCCCCGCTTCGGCCTCCGGTCCGGGAGCAACAGCACCCCCCGGACCGACGAATGACTGGTCCAAGGCGAAATCGCCTAGGTGAGGGCCGCTTGCCAGGAGGTGCCGTTGCTGGTGGCGTCGCTTTGCAGGCGGTCGCGAGCGGCGGTGTCGCCGTACAGGCTCCAGCGGAACCAGTCCAGGAAGGTGTTCTTCGTCTGGGCGTAGTAGCGATAGTCCGGGACCAGGTACTGGCCGTGGTCCGCCCCGACGTGAGTGAGGAACGCCTTCGGCGCGCGGAGTTCGTTGTACGCCTGCCGCGCCGAGTTGATGTCGCAGGTCCCGTCGTTGCTGCCGTGGATGAACAGCACCTTGGCGGCCAGGCCTGCCGGGTTGCCCATGTCCACGCAGGCGACCGGGACGGCGGCGACGATGCGGTTGTCCGGCCAGGCGGTGAGCAGGCCGTGGGTGGTCATACCGCCCATCGAGTGGCCGGATACGCCGACACCGGCTCGGGTGTCGATGTGTCCGGCGAACGGGTCGCCCGCGGTGTTGTTCAGCGCGAGTGTCCGGGTGAGGACCTCGGAGACGTCCTTCGACCAGTTGCCGTTGTAGACGCTGCCGATGTTGGTGTTGTCGGAGAACGAGGGAGCGGGGCAGATGAACCCCGCGGAAGCCAGGTCGTGGGTCTGCGAGGAGTAGCAGTCGGAGTTGCACCCCATGCCGTGGCTCCACTCGGCGATGGGGAAGACGCCGCCTGCGATGGGGGCGTTCGGGATGGGGTTGCCGCCCGGGGTGCCGGCGGCCGGGTAGAAGATCTTCGTGGTCAGTTGGCGGTTGCCGCGGGACCAGTTGAACTGGCGCACACCGATGGCGAACTGCGCGGTGGGCGCCTGCCGCGGTGAGGACATCCGGGGTGTCAGCAGGGTGCCGGCGGCCGCGCTGCTGCCGAGCAGGGACATGCCCACGCCCGTCGTCGCTGCCGCGCCGAGGCCCAGTAAGGTACGCCGTCGCACTGACATTGATGACTCCTTGTTGCTGTGGGGGTGAGGCGGGCCGCACAGACGCGATGCGTCAGCGTGGTGGGTCCCGCGGTGTTGTTTTCATGGGGCCGGGCCGTCAGCTCGGTCCCCGGCCCCATGAAAGAGGGGCCGGGATGCTCAGCAGCTGTTGTTGGTCTGGGTGAGCAGGCCCAGGCGATAGGGGAGTTGGGAGTAGTCGCCGCTCGAAGAGGGATCCCTGCCCTGGTAGAGGAACTGCAGGCGGCACCCGTTGATGGTCATGGTCTGGTCGTTGCCGGTGCGGATCAGTTCTCCGTGGCTGATGTCCTTGGTCCAGGCGCCGGAGGGGAAGCCCACGTTGTTGGCACGGGCGAAGGGATTGGATTCGCCGGCCGCGAGCGGCTGCCACTGGCCGTTGAGGCCGTTAGCGGTAAACGAGCGGTAGTAGCGGTTTCCGTCGCTGCCGATGGCTTCCATCATCAGCAGGTAGGTGTTGGTGTCCTGTACGCGGTAGACGGCTTCACCCTCGAACAGGGCGAACTGCGAGTCCTGCAGGACGACCTTGTTGTTGCCGAAGCCGTTCGGGAAGTTGCCGACGGTGGTCTCCGACCGATAGAGCTTGCCGTCGTCGCCCGAGGAGAACAGGTAGCACATGCTGTTGTCGCAGATGACCCAGTAGTCGAGCGCACCGCCGAAGTCACTGGTCTGGAAGTCCTTGGGTGCGGACCAACTCCACGGCTTTCCCGGGTCGTTGCTGATGGAGTACGACGGGCGGCCGGTCTGGTAGACGAGGTACCACTGGTTCTTCGGCGCGAAGTAGAACACCTGCGGCGCGGCGCGGTAGCCGGTGCCGATATTGGGGTTGGTGTCGAGGTAGGTGAGCGGCGCCGAGGAAGCCTGCGACCAGTCGGAGAAGCTCGTGTAGGCCATACTCCAGCCACCCGATTTGTTCGCGGTCGTCATGAAGACGTGCCACTTACCGTTCGCGTACACCACCGACGGGTCCTTGACCGCGACGACGTTATGACTCGCGTCGGGCTTGGGGGCGATCAACTGTCCGCTGGAGGACCACCAGAAGCTGTTGGGCAGCGCCTGAATGCCGGCTGCGGCGGTCGGCGATGCGGGGGCGGCACCGGAGGGGGAGGCGAACAGCGCCATTGCCAGGCCGAGCAGCAGAGTTACGACAGCGCGAACGTATCGCGAGCGCGGTCGGCGTCCTGGATGCATCAAAGCTCCATCGGGTCGGCCGGAGGCCCGTCACATGAATGTCGCGTGTGTCCTCGGTAACCAGCACGGCGGCAACGCGTGGGGGGCCTTACCGGTACGGATGGTGCGGGTGCTGTCGTGGGCGATCTGTAGGGGGTAGTCGATATTCAGACGTGGACGAAATATCGCGCGGTCGGCGAGGCCTGGCCGGCCGAGAAGACGCGCTTGTTGATCGTCATGACATGACCTTCCGACGGCATGTTGGGGCGGGGAGCGCAAAAATGGGAGGGCGGCAAGAGGCGCGGATACATCCCATGACCTCTCTAGGGGTCCCATGGGACCTTGGAAGCTGTCAAGAGGCTTGACGTCGAATGATGCAGGGGTTTGCCGCGTCATTCGGGACGGCAATCCTGCGGCGTGGCGGCGGTAGAGGAGGTCAAACATCACATCACGTTGACGAGTCCGCCCTACGGGATCAACTCCGGTCGGTGGTTTCGTCGCGATTACTGCGCGAGTCCGGCGCACGGTATTGACACTCTTCAGTGCTCCTCTACGATCCATCGTTGTCCGATAGTTCGGCGTTAGTTCGAGATGCCGAACGCTTTGATTCGCTCATGTGTCATGCCCATGGCTGCCCAGGGGGGGCGACGGTGCGGTCTTCATTCGTTTCCGGGCGGGGCGGTGTGCCCCGCGGACGACGTTCGCCCAGTGGGCGAGCCGCCCGGGACGGCCGCGGGACGGCGTCGGCTCCCGCCGCCGGCACCGTCCCGCGGGTCCCTCGCCGCTCTCAGCCCCTCCGCCTCATGTCACCGTCGAGGCATGGGCATCGATGCCCGGCTGGGCGAGGCTGCCGTCGACGTGGGTTCATCGCTGCCGTACGAGCGACTTCGATTCGGCGGATGCCTGACCCTGCGCGTCCACGACGTAGAGGTGATAGTCACCGACCGATGGCGGAACCTTGATGGTCGTCGCGGTTCCCCTCGCCTTGGCCATGGTGGGGCCGACGGCGAATGTCGTCGTACCGGAAGGAGCCAGCCAGAGAGTTTTGCTCCCGTCACCGGCGCTTCGGACGGGAATGGACGACACACCTTTGCCGACGAATGTGCTGGCCGGCAGAACGTAGTCAGGCAGGGCCAGTCTGCTCCGCGGGACGATGTCCTTGTAGGTGTCCTCCAGGCCTGCGTTCACGGCGATGCTGTACGCCTGTGACGGCCACACGTTGTCCGGGTACGCGCGCACGTCCTGGATGGTGCTGTTCGGGACGTTCTTGTCGGCGATTTTGTTGATCGTGCCGTAGGTGTTGGTGATGCTCAGGTCGTGCTGCCGGCCCCACGTGCCGGAGTTGATGGCGTACGTGACATTCGGGTCCAGGTGGAGCACGTTGTCGTGGTAATTGATGTAGGCGGAGCCTTCATCAGGGTGGAGTCCGTACTTGTAGCCGGCCGGAACGCCCTGGATGTAGTTGTTGTCGATCTCGGTTCCCGGCTGGCTGCCCAACGTGTAGATGGGAGCGGAGTCGCCGAGCACCTGCATCGTGTCGATGATCTGGTTGTGGCTGATGGTGTTGTTCTTCGACGTGGTGGTCGGCACGCCGGGGCGGACCGAGTTCGCCGAACCGTCGAAGTTCCACCATCCCCAGCCCAGCGTGATGCCCGCCCAGGGGGTCTTCTCGATCTGGTTGTGCCGCACGGACAGGGAATCGGCGAAGTATGCCGATACGGCGCTGGACCCCTGGAACAGCACCGCACTGTCGTAGAGGTAGTTGTCCGTTATCGAGATGTTCTTGCAGACCCCCTCGACGTTCGCCGGGTACTTCTCGCCGTTTGCCGAGGTGTGGTCCCCGATGTACACATGCTGGGGATGCCCCACGGTGACGGCGGATCCGGCTATGTCATTGGTGTAGTTGCCGATCAACTGCGTGTCCGTCACGTCGTTGACCATGTGGATTCCGTCCGCGCCGGTGTGCTGCACCGTGTTGCGCCGCAGGATGATCCCGTCGGCGTTCTCGATCTGTATGATCCCCGGCGGCAGGTCGACGTTGCGGTAGGAGTAGGCGTGGAAGTTCTCCTTCGCGTACACGAGTGAGCTCGCGTTTCCCTGCTGGCCCTGTCTGAACACGGAGCCCGCCACGTTGACCAGGTTCCAGTCGGAGTGCTCGACGGTGAGTCCGGAGAAGGTGATGTTCCGCGCGTGGTCGGTCGTGGACGTTCCGGCGATCTTGATGAGGGTGGACAGCTTGTTCGGCGCGAAGACCTGTGCGGTTGTCATGTCCTCGGCGTCGGACTTGTAGTAGTACAGCCGGTGATTCGTCTTGTCGAAGTAGAACTCGCCCGGCTGGTCCAGGAACTCGTACGCGTTCATGAAGGTGTGGGTGCCATCGGCTCTGAAGTGGCCGTTCGGCGGGCCCTGGGCGATGGCCGCGCCCGGCTGCTGGAAGAGAGCCACGCGATGGGCGCCGTCCGAACTCGTGGTGATCTTGCGGACTCCCACGATGGCCGTGGTCCAGGTCGTCGCGGACTTGATTTCGACGTCGTCCTGGTTGAGGGCGACCGCAGGCAGATCCGAGAGGCTGTACTTGGCTCCGTCGCACTGCGAACCGGACTCCCAGGCCCAGGGAGCCTGGCCGGCCGTGATGGTGTAGGTGCCGTGGCATCCGGCCGAGCTGATCGTCTTCGAAGCCATCTGGGCCCGCTTGCCGTTGACGTAGAGCGCGCGGAGCTTGTCGTCGCGATTCAGCCGGGCCTGCCAGATGTTCCCGCTGTGCTGAGTCCAGCCGGTCACCTGAACGCCTCCGTTCAGGACCGGCTTCTCGCCCCGGTAGGCGGCGTACACGACACGGTGGCCGTTGGTTCCGGAATCGGCCGGTGTGAAGTTGATCGTGCTGCTCACCGGGTAGTTTCCGCCGCGGAGATATACGTGGATGTCTCCCTTCATGTTGTTGTTGACCGTACGCACGACGTCCCGCGTGTGCCGCAGGGTCTTGAACGGCGCCGTGATCGTGCCGGGGTTGGCGTCGTCACCGTCGGGGGCGACGTAGTACGTCGCCTGAGTCGCGGCCGAGGCCGGGGTCGGTGCCGTGAGGGATGTCAGCGGCACAGCGGCGACCGCCATCGCAAGCGCTGCCGACAACGTGCGGACGGTGGAGGTGACTGGCTTCATCGGCTGCTCCTCGTACTGGTTCGGGCGGTGGGGCAGGCGTTCATACGGCGGCTCCTTGGGCCGGGGTGTCGAACGGTGTGCGGTAGCTGGGGGCGTTGGTGCGCGGTTGGAGGCGGAGGGTGAGCCGAATACGGGTGGACGCGGGCAGCCGGACCGTCAGGAAGACGCTGTCGCAGGACTCCTCCGTCTCGGTGGTGGCCGGCTCGGTGTGGCCGTAGTCGTACATGTCCCCGATCCAGCCGTCGTCCTCGCAGGCTGTGTAACGGACGGCGGTGATGGTGTGCTCGGCGAAGGCGCCGGCCTGAACGATCACCGTGCGGTCTGCCTCGGGGGAAAGGTTCACCAGCTCGACCGTCGTCGCCTCGGGGTCGATGGAGGTGACCAGCGCGGCCACATCCGGCGGCAGTCCGGCGCGGCGGGCGTCGGCATCGTGGTAGCGCAGCCGGGCCTGCTGGAGGCCGCCGTTGTACAGCACCTGGGGGCCGCCCCAGGTCAGCTGGACGAGGGCCTCGGTGGCCACGGGGTTGCACTGCTGCCACACGTGGATGTCGGCCTCGGGCACGTCCAGGTCGCGATAGCGGTCGATGCGGCGCAGCCGGTGGCGGATCTGGGCCTGGGCGGCGGCGAGGATCCGCTCGGGATAGCCGGGGTCGTCACCGGCGAGGAAGGCGAACCACGCCTTTTCGTGTCCGGACTCCTCCTTGGCCCGGAACGGCCGGACGGTGCGCCAGTCGATGCCGTCTGCTTCGCGCAGCCGCTCCAGCCGGATGCGATCGGCGGCGGAGGCCGTGTGGTGCCACAGCGCCACCGGTACGGGCGGGGTGACCGGGTTGTAGTCGAACCAGCCCGAGTCGTTGTGGCGGAACGGAAGGTGGAGGGTGTGCGTGTGGATGTCCGGGCCGAGTTCGGCCACCCACTTGGAGGGGAGACTGGAGTCCGAGTCGGTGAAGGGCATCACCTTGCCGTGGCCGATGAGGGTGTCGAGGGAGGTCGCGACCATGGAGAGGTAGCCGTCGTCCCCGGTGACCGTCGCCGCGGCGAGCGCCGCCACGCAGGCCGCGTGGCCCACGCTGTGCCAGCCGTGCGGCCAGGACCAGCCGTAGTGGCCGCCGTACCAGCGGCCTTCCAGCAGGCTGCCGACGACCCCGTCCGGCCCCACGTTGTCCGTAATGAGACCCTTGTGTGCCTGTGTGCGCTCTCGCCACGCGCCCACGTACTCGACGATCCAGTCGCGGTAGCGGTCCTCGCCGGAGAGGATCCAGGCGTTGAGCACCAGACCGGCCGCCGCGAGGTTGACGGCTGTGTCGCCGTCGCCCATCCGGTCGCGCATCCGGGCTCCGAGCCGCGGATCCGAGGAGAGCGGGTACGGGCCGCCGTCCGCCTCGGGGATCCAGTCGAGCGGGAAGCCGTACGTGTGCGCTTCCTTGGGCAGCCAGGGATAGACGTCGCCGTCGAACAGGCCCCGGCGGTCGGGGTCGCTGCCGTTGTGCGGACGGGTGATGACGCGGTGCCCGGGGTCGTAGTTGCCCTTGGCGGGGTCGACGTACAAATCGGCGAAGCGCAGGGCGCGTTCGGACCAGCGGCCGGGGGCGGCCATGCACAGGAAGTAGAGCAGGAGCAGGCTCTCCCCCTGGTGGAACCAGTCGTAGCCGCGTTCGAACTCATCGCGCAGCATGTCCAGTTCGGTCAGCTGCCGGGTCACGCCTTCCCAGTGCCTCTCACTGGCGGGCAGCAGATCGTCGGCGCCACCGAGGAGATACAGCTGGGGCCAGTTGAAGAACACCTCGTAGAAGTCGTCCACACCGTCACGGGTGGTCAGCCGGCCGGTGTAGTTCAGCCGTCCGTCCGGGCCGGTGAAGTCGCGGGCGAAGCGCCGCCAGGCGTGGTCCAGCAGGTCGAACAGGGCCCGCTGGGCCACGGCCCAGCCAGGTGGTTCGAGCAGCGGCACCCCCGCCCGGATCTCGGGTGGCGGAACCGGGGGGCCGGAGGGCGGGGCGTCCTCGGCGGAGGCGTGGTCAGCAGAGCTGAGGGGCATGGAAGGAGCTCCGTTCGGGGTGGCGGCGCGATCGCGCTCGCCGGGGACGACGGCCGGGCGGACGAGGCCGGTGTCATTCCTTGGTGGCGCCGGCGAGCATCCCGCTGACCAGGAAGCGCTGGGCGAAGAGGAAGACGATCAGCACGGGCGTGATGGCCAGCAGTGTCGCCAGCGCCAGCTGCGGACGCTGGATCGCGAGGGTGCCGACGGCCGGATTGAAGGACGGCACGTTGCTGAGCAGGGTTCCGACACCCACCTGGACCGGCATCTGGCTGCTCTCGGGAAGCATGACGTACGGCAGGAAGTAGTTGGTCCAGTTGGCGACGAAGCTGAAGAAACCGACGAGCGCGATGACCGGAGTCGCCAGCGGCAGCGCGACGTGCCGGAAGACGCCGAAT
Source organism: Streptomyces sp. NPDC000941 (assembly GCF_053599555.1). Lineage (NCBI taxonomy): Bacteria > Bacillati > Actinomycetota > Actinomycetes > Kitasatosporales > Streptomycetaceae > Streptomyces > Streptomyces sp. NPDC000941. The sequence continues at coordinate 8,975 of NZ_JBSFMM010000075.1, read as the reverse complement.
TCCGAGCAGCCGTCCATGCGTGCCGCTGCCAGCAGGTCCTTCGGCACGGCGGTGGTGAAGTAGATGTACGTCAGGTACACCCCGAACGGGTAGAAGGAGTACGGCAGGATGATCGACCACATCGTGCCGATCAGGTGCACCGCGTTGATCTCCAGGAACAACGGCACCACCAGGGTGGCGTTCGGCATGAGCATCACGACCAGGGTCGAGACCAGCAGGGTCCGTCGGCCGCGGAACTCGGTCATGGCCAGGGCGTATCCCGCGGGTACGGCCACACAGAGCGTGATGACCAGGGAGATCACCGCGTACAGAGCGGAGTTGCCCAGCCACTGCATGATGGCGTTGTCCTGGAACGCCGTGAGCGCGTCCCAGTTGGCCTTCAGCGCGTTCCAGGAGCCGAAGGAGAGCGGGTTGTCGTGGACCAGTTGCTGGTCGGTCTTGGTCGACGCGAGGACGAGCCACAGCACCGGCAGCACGAAGAACACCACGAACACGGCCAGCACGGAGCCGGTCAGCAGCCGGGAGGAGCCTTTAGTCGGCATCGAAGAATCCCGACCGTGCGACGAAGATCGCGGCGGCAGAGGCGCTGACGACCAGGAGCTCCACCGAGACCGCGGCGGCGCCGTTGATGTTGTTCATCTGGAAGGCGAAGTCGTACGTCAGCTGGTTCAGCGAGTAGTCGCGTCCGGCCACACCCACGCTGGCGAGGGAGAGCAACTGCGGCTCGACGAAGAGCTGCGCCCCGCCCGCGAAGGCCAGGATCATCATGTACACGATCCACTTGCGGAGCATGGGGATCTGCACGTGCCACGCGGTCTGCCAGGCGCCGGCGCCGTCGATGCGCGCCGCTTCCATGACGTCCCTGGGGATGTTGTTGAGCGCGCCGTACATGACGACGATCCAGCCGCCCGCGCCGGTCCAGAACGCGATGATCGTGAACAGCAGTGGCAGGTTGCCGGGAGCGATCACTTCGCCGAAGGTGTGGAACCCCAGCATGCTCAGGAGCGAACTGACCGGGCTCACCGTGGGGTCGAGCACGAACAGCCACACCAGCACGCTCGCGGCGCCGGCGAGCGCTCCGGGGATGTAGAAGAGGAAGCGCAGCGCCTTGCTGACGGTCCCGGAGGCCAGGCGGTGCAGCAGCAGCGCCAGCCCCACCACGAACACCACCAGCGAGGCAAGCCAGAAGACGAGGTAGACCGCGACGTGGTTCACGGCGTCCATGAAGCGGAAGTCGTTCGCCGTGGTGACGAAGTTGGAGAAGCCGGTGAACCTGCCCCCGGATTCGGTGAAGGCGAAGTAGACGGCGTACCCGGTCGGAAGGATGCCGAAGGCGATCAGCAGGAGCACATAGCCGGCGACGAAGGCGGTGCCGGCCCGGCTCTGGCGGGCGGCGCCGCGACGGCGCCGGTGGGCGGAGCCGGCCGTGGAGTGGGTGAGGGTCACTGGGCGACCTTGTATCCGTTGGACTTGGCGTACTTGACGACGGAGTCCTGCCAGGCGGGCAGCATCGACTCGACGGTCTTGCCCTGGGTCAGGCCGGGCTTGACGGTGGCGGCCCAGATCGCCTCCTGGCTGAACTGGCCCGAGCCCCAGCCCGGCCAGACTTGGGAGGCCGCGTCCTTGAGCGCGCTCAGGTCGCCGGCGAAGTATCCGGAGGCGTCCTGCTTCTTCAGCCAGGTCTCGGCCGCGGGCGCGTAGGCCGGGAAACCGGGCGCCTTCTCGCCCTGGTAGGCGTTGTCGGTGGTGACCCACTTCAGGAAGTCGGTGGCGGCCTTGATGTGAGCGGAGTGCTGGGACAGCAGCCAGGTGCCGCCGCCGACGTTGCCGGTGGACGGCGAAGTGTCCCCCTGCCACTGGGGAATGGGCGCTGCCGCGATCTGCTTGGCCGGGGTCTTGAGGGTGTCCTTGAACACCGCGCCGCCGAACCAGGCGGGGCCGGGCATGAGCAGGACCTTGTCGGCCTTGTTCTTGCCGAAGTCGGTGCTGAAGACCCCACTGATGGACAGGGACTTGTTCTTGATCAGCACGTCCATGAGCCTGGCCATCTTGGTACAGGCCTCACTGGTGGTGTTCACCGAAACCGACTTCGGGCCGGTGATGTGGTTGGCGCCGCACTTGCTCGCCCACAGGTAGATCTCGGGGGCGAAGGAGTCGCCCGCGTCACCCACGAGATAGCCGGGGTGTTCCTCTGCCACCTTCTTGCCGAGCTGTACGTACTCCTCCCAAGTCCTCGGAACCTGGTAGCCGAACTTCTTCAGCAGCGGCGCGTTGTACCAGAGCACCGCCTGGGAGAGGTCATTGCGCAGGCAATAGACCGTGCCGCTCACCGTGCAGACGTCGTTGACGCCCTCGGCGAACTGCCCCAGGGTCGCGGAGGGGATCAGGCCCTTGTTGAGCGGCGCCGCGAAGCCCGCGTCGACTGCCCAGGTCGCCTCGTTGTTCTGGGAGCTGAAGACCACGTCCGGCCAGCCCTTGCGGGTGCGGTTGAAGAGTTGGACCTTGGTCTGGAGGTAGTTCGAGCCGTTGGCGTCGCCGTCGTAGGTGACGATGTCCAGCTTCACGTCCGGGTGCAGCTTCTGGTACAGCTTCGCGGCGTCCAGACGGGTCGCGTCCACCCAGACGGTCAATGCGCCGTCCTTCTGGGGTACCTGGGCGAAGCCGTCCTTGGTGGTCGTACCGGCAGCGCCTCCGTCGCCACAGCCGGCCACGGTCAGCAGCACCGTGGCCGCGCAGCCGGCCAACCATGCCGAACGTCTCTTGCTGACCACCCTTACCTGGCCGAGCGAAGGCTTGTTGACGGTCATATGCGACTCTCCTGGGGTTGCAGGCGGCCCGAGCAGATCGGCAGAGCAGCGGCGCGGATGAGGTGACGCCGGACCGTCCCGGCCGGGCGTCGGGTGCTGCGGACGGCTGTTCCGCTGCCGTCCCGGAAGAAATTAGCCGCCTTATCGAGGCATCCGTCAAGGGTGTGTGTGGCTGTCTTCTCGGTGATTTATGGATGATGGCGCAAAGTTGAGGCCGAACTAGACCCAATAGATCCCCGAATATTCCAATTAGCCATAGAACTCTATGGCGTGGAGCCATCTCCAAATGAGTACGACTCATTGTTGCCTGCGGTACGATGAGCGCGGCTCCACAGCGATCAGCCGCCCTCGTCGCAGTCACCCCGGAGGCACGACAGATGAACGACACGCCCGCAGCCGAAGCGGCCCTGCCGGCGCAGGTCTCTTACGCCGAGGCGGCAGCGGTGAGCGGCTCGGACCGGCGGCGTGACTATCGCCCCGGTTACGAAGTCGTCGCGGAGCGGATCCTCGAGTTCATCGCCGAGGCCCGTCTGGTGGCGGGCGATCGGCTGCCCACCGAGAACGATCTGGCGCAGATGCTGAATACCAGCAGGGCGGTGGTGCGGGAGGCCGTGAAGATCCTTTCAGCGCTTGGCCGGGTCCGAGCGCACAAGGGGCGCGGACTGTTCGTCGCGGACGACGAGGGCATGCTCCTCACCAGCCGTTGGGGCGGCTTTTTCCGCCCCGTCGACCTCGATCACGTCCTCATGCTGTTCGAGTTCCGCAGGATTCAGGAGATGGCTGCCAGCAGTCTGGCCGCCACCCGTGCCACGCCCGCCGAGCTCCGTACCATCGAAGCCGCCACGCAGCAGTGCCGAGACGGGTTCGTCCACGGTCAGGTCGATGTGTTCAACCAGGCGGATGAGGACTTCCATGCGGGCGTCGCCGCGGCCTCGCACAACACCTTCCTCGTCAGCGCCGTGCGGGACGCACGACGACTGCAGCGGCAGTCGAGCGCGATCGGGATCCACGACAGGCTCGGCGAGGGCACCGAGTCGGCGGTCGAGGAGCATGAGGCGATCTACCGGGCCATTCGTGACGGCCGGCCCGACGAGGCGGCCCAGGCCACGGCGGCACATCTCGACAGGACGCTCGAGGACTACCGGCGGGAGATCCAGCGGCGCCTGTTCGGATAGCGTTCCCCATCGGACCCCGCCGCGACACGCGGTCTTCTCGGCCGCCTGTCACGCGGCCTGTCGACGGCCGGGGCGGCAGGTGGCAGACCGCTCCAGCCGCCCCGGGCGCCGGGAGACTTACTGGGCGGCGGCTTCCTCGGTGGTGAGGAAGCGGAGGTTGTGGACGTGGTCGTTGGCGAACATGGGCACGCCGTCCGAGGCCGGCTACCAGTTCGGCTTGCCCCCGCTGTCGCGGATGACCCGCCCGTTGATGACCAGGTTTTCGAAAGTGATGTCCTTGATGACGTGGTTGGCGTCGAGGCCGATGAGCAGCGATGTGCCGGCGTGGGTGCCGGTGTAGGCGAGGTCCTTGATGTAGACGTTCTCGATGCCGCGCCCGGCTGCCGTATTCCTTTTCGACCCTGGCGCAGACGTTTTCCAGCCCGGTGCCGACGCAGCACCAGAAGCAGTTCTGGGGCGTCGACACCACGCTTTCATCGGAGTTGCGCAGGAAGCAGCCGCCCCCCCATCCGGCTGCGCCACGTGCGCGTGGTGCGCTGATGTCGTGGTCAGAACTGGTCACTGGCGCCGGGGGTGAACTGCCACCAGTTCACGTTGACCAGGTAGCCGCTGCCGCCGGTGAACCGCAGATACAGGTCCTGGGTTCCCGTCGCCCCGCTGACCGGGCAGGACACCGTCGTCCAGGTTTGCCAGCCGCCGGTGTTCGGTACTGGGCACCGGGCCGCGACCGTCCCGTTCGGACCGCCCTGTCGGACTTCGACGGTGCCGCCGCCGGTCGCCGAGGCCACGCGGGTGGTGAAGGAGGACGCGCCCGTGCCGAAGGCCACGCCCTTGACCTTGACGTAGTCGCCGTTCTCGAGCCATCCGAGGTTCATCCCGCCCTCACTCGACGGCTCGGTTTCGATCCCGGAGCCCCAGGCGATCGTCTCGGCCTCCTGGCGTACGTACGGGTTGAGCGTGCCGACCTGGGGCGCGCCCGTGCCGGTCATGGTGATGGTCGGGATCGTGCCGTCGGCGTTGTAGGAGAACTTCTCCACCGCGACCGAGCGAGTGTAGCCGCCGCCTCCTGGGAGGGCGCCGTTGTGGTAGAAGAAGTACGAGTTGCCTTTGAAGTCGACGACGCCCGGGTGGTTGGTGAAGCTGCTGCCCTGTGTGGGCATGACCGTCCCGCGGTAGGTCCACGGTCCGGTCGGGCCGGGCGCCGTGGAGTAGGCGATGAACTCCGAGCAGCACTTGGCCGCGAACACCATGTAGTACAGGCTGCCTCGCTTGTAGACCCAGGGCGCTTCCTCGAACAGCGTGGGCCGGTTGGGGTCGCCGGTGCGGGTGCCGAAGCCCGCGGTGGTGAGCGGGATTTTACTCGGGCTGCCCGAGTACGAGGTCATGTCGGCGTTCAGCTTGACGTACCAGAGGTTCGGGTTGCCCCAGTACAGGTAGGCCTGGCCATCGTCGTCGACGAAGACGGTGGGGTCGATCTCGCCGTTTTCCACCAGGGGACGGCCGATGGCGTCATGGAACGGTCCGGTGGGGCTGTCCGACACCGCCACGCCGATGGCCATCCGGCCGGTCGCCCGGTTCGTCACCGGCACGTACCAGTAGAACTTGCCGTTGCGGTAGGTGGTCTGCCCCGCCCACGCGTTGGAGGATGCCCAGCTGAAGGTGGCCAGGTTGAGCGGCGAGCCGTGGTCGGTCCAGTTGACCATGTCGTCGGAGGACCACACCCGCCACTCCTTCATGGTGAAGTTGGTGGAGCCATCCTCGTCGTGCCCGGTGTAGAGGTAAACCCGGCCGTTGTGGACCAATGGGGCAGGGTCGGCGGTGTAGATGTGCTGCACGATCGGGTTGTCCGCCCTGGCCGCCGTGGGCTGTACCGCGGCGGGGACGACGGCGAACGCCAGGACGAGGGCCACCACCCAGGCCACGGCTCGGCTGAGCCTCGCATGGGTGGGGACGGGCCGGGCAGGGAGCATCGTGGCCTCCACGGAGGGCTGGTCGACGAGTGACGTTGGACGGCCGCCGGGGCGGACACCGCCGCGATCGGGCCTCACGCGCGGCTCCATTTCTGGCCGGCGCGGCCGTCGCAGGTCCACAGGACGAGCGGGGTTCCGCCCGCGGTGCCGGCTTGGTCGACGTCCAGGCACAGGCCGGCGTGCGCGTTGCGGATCGACCCGTCGGAGTTCACGGTCCACTTCTGGTTGTCCTGCCCGTTGCAGGGCCAGGTGATGACACGGGTACCGTTGGTGGTGCCCTGGTCGTAGGCGTCCAGGCACTTGTCACCGAAGACGCGGACCTCGCCGCTGGACCATGTGGTCCACAGCTGGCTCGCGGCCGTGTGACAGTCCTGGATCAGTGTCCTCGCCCCGGCCGCTGTGGAGGCGTTCTCCACGTCCACGCAACGGCCGGACCCGTTGCCGCGCAGCCGGGACGTGGCGGCGGCCAGCGGGGTGCCACCGGTCACCCGGAACGTGGCGACGGCGTGTGCGGGCACGCTTGCCGAGATCTGGCCGGTCGTGCTCGATGTGCCGCCGGTCCACAGGTCGGTGAGGGTGAACGACCCGCCGGACAGACCGGCCTGGGCCGCCGTGGTGGTGACGGTGGTTGTGCTGTTCCCCCGGTTGAACAGGCCCACGGCGACCGAGCCGTCGGACAGGGGCTTGGCGAACACCTCGGTGTTTCCGTCGTCGCGCACCCTGCGCCCGCCCGCGCCCAGGGGGTCCTGGTTCACCGCCAGCAGGCGCGGGTTGCGCAGGATCGCGCTCACGTCGGCCGACATGGTGCGGATGTCGTTGCCCGCCATGAGCGGCGCGGCCATCAGCGCCCACAGGGCGAAGTGGGAGCGGGATTCGGTCAGCGACAGGCCGGGTCGGCCGACGACGAGCATGTCCGGGTCGTTCCAGTGGCCCGGACCCGACTGCGCGGCCAGCGGCGCGGTGACGTCCAGGACGTTGCCCACGCCCATCGGATAGCTGTTGGTGTTGCCGTTCTGCCAGATGTCGAGCAGATCCTCGGTCGTCCGCCACAGATCGGCGACCTCGCCCCAGTTGTACCTGTCGCCGGTGATGGCGTGGAAGCTGTTCGGGTTGATGCTGTAGACGATCGGGCGCCCGGTCGCGCGCAGGGCATCGCGCATGAGCGTGAACCGTGCGACCTGCTCGTCCCGAGTGCCGGCGGAGGAGCACCAGTCGTACTTGAGGTAGTCCACGCCCCAGGAGGCGAACGTGCGAGCGTCCTGCGCCTCGTGGCCCTTGCTGCCGGTGGACCCCGGATAGCCGCCTGTGCCCTGGGCGCATGTGCGCTCGTTGGGCACCTGGTAGATGCCGAACTTCAAGCCTTTCTGGTGGATGTAGTCCCCGAGTGCCTTCATCCCGCCGGGGAACTTGGTGGGGTTGGCCCGCAGGTTGCCCGCGGCGTCGCGCTGCGGGTCGAACCAGCAGTCGTCGACGACCACGTACCGGTAACCGGCGTCCCGCATACCCGAGGACACCATCGCGTCGGCGGCTTGGCGGACCTGGGCCTCGGTGACCCCGCACCCGAAGCTGTTCCAGCTGTTCCAGCCCAGCGGCGGGGTGAGCGCCGGACTGCCGGGCGCGGCCTGAGCCGGCGAGTGGACCGTGGCCGTGGTGAACGCGGTGGCCGTCAGAGCGGCGGCCACAAGGAGGCGGAGCAGTCGTCCGCGTGGTCGTATGGGCACCGTGGTTCCTTTCCCGGAAGGGTGCCGCAGGGCGTCACTGGCGGCACCCGCCTGTGTGCTGGATGGAGTGACCCGGTCGATCGGGAGGGACCTCGGCGCGGTACGCGTCCCGGGGGCTGATATCCGCGCCGAGGCCGGGTGTCTCCGGGGCGGTCAGTAGGTGGAGTTGGTCTGGGTGAGCAGGCCGAGTCGCCACGGCAGGGTGTTGTAGTCGCCGCCGGCGTTGGGGTTCATGCCCTGGTAGAGGTACTGCAGGGCGGCGGCCGAGTCGAGGGAGGCCGTGCTCTTCGCCGGGGAGTGAGCCGTGGCCTTCGCCGTGGCCTGTGCTGCGGTCTTGGTCACGGTGTTCGCCGTGCCCTTCACCGCGGGGGTGCCGCCCAGCGCGGACAGCGTCGCGTTGTAGGCCGCCTTCTTGTTGCCGTTGCCGTCGAAGAGCAGCGGGTTCTCCCCGGCGCGCCAGGAGTCGGTGTCCCGGATGCCCCATGTGGTGAGGCCGTTGCACCGCGCCACGTTCATGCAGGCCTTGACCGTGTTCGCGTACGCGGCCGTCGGTGCCTGCGCGATGTCGAGCTCGGTGATCTGCACGTCCACGCCGAGGGCGGCGAAGTTGGACAGGGTGGTCTGGAAGCTGGCCGGCGGGCCGCCGGTGCCGAAGTGGGCCTGGAAGCCGACACAGTCGATGGGCACACCGCGCGCCTTGAAGTCGCGCACCATGCGGTAGACGCCCTGGGTCTTGGCGTCGCTCCAGTTCTCGATGTTGTAGTCGTTGTAGCAGAGCTTGGCCGACGCGTCGGCGGCCCGCGCGGTGCGGAAGGCCTGCTCGATGAAGCCGTCACCCAGCAGGTTCTGGAAGACCGAGGGGCGGTGCGCTCCGCTGCCGCCGTCGGCGAACGCCTCGTTCACCACGTCCCAGGCATAGACCTTGCCCTTGTAGTGGCCCATCACGCCGTTGATGTGGTTGATCATCACGCTGCGCAGGGTGTTCGCATCGTCGATGGAGCTGACCCAGCTGGGCAGCTGGGAGTGCCAGACCAGGGTGTGGCCCCGTACCCGCTGGCCACGCGAGGTGGCGCGGTTCACGATCTGGTCGGCCGGGCCGAAGTTGAACGAGCCGCGGGAGCGCTCCGTGGTGTCCCACTTCATCTCGTTCTCGGGGGTGACCATGTTGAACTCGCGGTCCAGGATGGTCGAGTACGTACCGTCGCCGAGTCTGCCGGCTGCCACGGCGGCCCCGAAGTACCGCCCGGACTGGGCCGCCTGAGCGCCCAGGGTGGACGCCTGAATCGAGGCGGAGTCAGTTGC